>CAJCHR010000170.1 GCA_903970225.1 Actinobacteria bacterium 21-64-8
AGCGACTACATCAGCCCCGGCACACCGCGCGATTCGTGGGGCGTGACCGGTAGCGCCGGCAGCGCATTCTCGGACTACGAAGATTTCGGCGTAAGCAATGTCATCGGCACGGTCACGTCGGCATCCGCGAACAGCGCCACCACCACTACGACCACAGGTACGGGCCTGACTCTGACCCAGGTGTTCAACTTCTTCGCGCCGAACATCCTGTCGATTCAGAAGACGCTGACGAACACCAACGCATTCGACGTCACCGGGGTCGTATTCCGCCGCGACGTGGACCTCGACATCGACCCGACGGCGTTTAACGAGAATATATTCGGGCCACTTGGGTCAAACCCGGCCGTTGTTGGCAACAGCTACTACGGCTTCGAGTATCCCGATCCGAGTTCTCCGCTCGGTTCGCCGTGCGGCCCGTCGTGCAACACCGTCGGCGATCTCGGTGCCGGGATCGATCTGGGCCTCGGGACCCTGCTGGCAGGCCAGTCCACCACATTCGCTTACTATTATGGCATCAACCAGCCCGGGCAAACGCTCGACCAGTTGTTCGTGCAGGCACAAGGTCTGGGGCTCAACTACCTGATCGGCGGCCAGAGCACGGAGAACGGCGTCTATCCAAGCCTCGGTTCCGGATCGGGCTTCCTGGGCGTGAGCGACATCGGCACCGTCGCCGCCCCGGCTCCGGAGCCGGCGGCCTGGGCGATGATGATCCTTGGCTTCGGCTTCGTGGGCGCGGTCATGCGTCGCAAGCAACAGGCCGGGTTTCGCTTCGCGGTTTGACGGCTGACCGACATGACAAAGGAAACTCACTGGAGCGATCCCGTGAGTTTCCTTTGTCCACGTCAGCGAGAGACGATCCTGGTTTCGCGCAGCACCACGATCCCCGCCTCGCGCTGCGCCTTCAATTCGCGCTTCAGCACCGCGGGATCGCGCGCGATGACAAAGCCGAAGCTGACCCCACCCTCCTTGCCGATCGTCGCATGGTGCAGCTTGTGCGCCTGCACCAGCCGGCGTGCGTAGCCCTTGCGCGGGGTCCAGCGGAAATAGCGCTGGTGGACCAGGCCATCGTGGACCGCGGTATAGATCAAACCGTAGATCAGGATGCCGATGCCGATCCACGTAGCCGGCGCCCACGCCCGCGCGCCCAGCACCAGCGGGCTGCCGAGCGAAAACATCGCGATGCTCAGCCCGGCGCCGACGATCGCGTAGAGATCGTTCTTCTCCAGCACCCGGTCGTGAGGCTCGTGATGGTCACGGTGCCAGCCCCAGCCGAAGCCGTGCATCACGTACTTGTGGCTCGCCCAGGCAAGCAATTCCATCGCGGCGACAGTCGCGATCACGATCAGAACGGCAGGCAGTGCGGACATAGGCCGCGCCATAGCAGCTTGAATTGCCCCGCGCACCGTCCTAGCTCGCCCCCATCATGGCAAAACCACGCACGCTCTACGAAAAGATCTGGGACGCTCACGTCGTGGAGCGCCGCGACGACGGCACCTGCCTGCTCTATATCGACCGTCACCTCGTTCACGAAGTGACCAGCCCGCAGGCATTCGAAGCGCTGCGAGTCGCAGGGCGCAAGGTCCGCCGCCCCGACCTGACGCTGGCGGTGCCCGATCACAACCTGCCCACGACGGCTCGCGTGGATGCGCAAGGTCAGCGCCTGCCCATCGCCGACAAGGAAAGCGCGCATCAGCTCGCCGCGCTGGAACGCAATGCTCCCGAGTTCGGCATCCGCTACATCACCGACATCTCCGCCGAGCAGGGCATCGTCCACGTCGTCGGGCCCGAGCAGGGCTTCTCGCTGCCCGGCGCGACGCTGGTCTGCGGAGACAGCCACACTTCGTGCCATGGCGGGCTAGGCGCTCTCGCGTTCGGCATCGGCACCAGCGAGGTCGAGCACGTGCTCGCGACTCAGACGCTGCTGCTCCAGCCGTCGAAGACGATGGAAGTGCGCGTCGATGGCCGCCTGGGGCCCGGCGTCACGCCCAAGGACCTGATCCTGCACATCATCGGGACGATCGGCACCGCCGGCGGCACGGGCCACGTGATCGAATTTCGCGGCAACGTGTTCGAGCAGATGTCAATCGAGGGACGTCTGACGGTCTGCAACATGTCGATCGAGGGTGGCGCGCGCGCAGGTCTGGTCGCACCCGATGAGACCACCTTCGCCTATCTCGAGGGCCGTCCCTACGCGCCCACGGGTGAGGACTGGGACAAGGCCGTCGCATGGTGGCGGAGCCTCGCCACCGAACCGGGCGCGACGTTCGACAAGTCGGTGACGATCGACGCGGCGGATATCCAGCCAACGGTCACCTGGGGCACTTCGCCCGAAGATACGGTCTCGATCGGTGGCACCGTCCCCGCGCCTGAGAGCTTCGCCGATCCGTCCAAACAGGAAGCCGTGCGGGTGTCGCTGGCTTACATGGGCCTCGAGCCCGGGCAGCGCTTGAGCGACGTCAGAATAGAGAACGTGTTCATCGGCAGCTGCACCAACAGCCGCATCGAAGACCTTCGCGCCGCCGCCGCGGTGCTCAGGGGCCGCCACAAGGCCGACAACGTCAAGTGGGCGATCGTCGTTCCAGGGTCGGGGCTGGTCAAGCGCCAGGCCGAAGCCGAAGGGCTCGACAAGGTGTTCATCGAAGCGGGTCTGGAGTGGCGAGAGCCGGGTTGCTCGGCCTGCCTCGCAATGAACCCGGACAAGGTGCCGGCAGGGGAGCGCTGTGCCTCGACCAGCAATCGCAACTTCACCGGGCGGCAGGGCCCGGGATCACGGACACATCTCGTGTCACCGGCGATGGCGGCGGCGGCGGCGGTGACCGGACGGCTGACGGATGTTCGGGACCTGGTGAGCTAAGGCGCCCATGCCCGATACGGAGGATCGCAAGCACGCCTTCGCGCCTTTCGTATTTTCCGACACCCGCGTGCTGATCCTCGGCAGCCTGCCGGGGGAAGCCTCGCTGGCGGCGCAGCGGTATTATGCGCATCCGCAGAACCGGTTCTGGCACCTCGTCGGCGCCGTCATCGGGCGGGAGGATCTGGCTGAGCTTGCTTACGAGACCAAGCTCGAGGTGCTGATCGCCGCCGGTATCGGGGTGTGGGACACGATTGCCTCGGCGACCCGACCTGGCAGTCTCGACACAGCGATCCGCGATGCAAAGGCCGCGCCGCTCGTCGAACTCGCCGCCACGCTTCCCGCATTGCGCGCGGTCGGCTTCAACGGCGCCAAGGCTGCCAAGATCGGACGCAGGACGCTCGCCGGCACCTCGCTTGCGCTGATCGACCTGCCCTCCAGCAGCCCTGCGCACGCGTCTATGATGCTCGCCGCCAAGCGTGAACGGTGGCTCGAACTGCGGCAATTCCTCGTCTGACGGGTTGAACCACGCAGCGCACGGGACCATAGGCTAGAGCATGAGCAAGAAATCCGAACGCGAATGGGCGACCAAGGCGGCTGTGGCCGCGGGCGCCGCGATTGGCTCCGCTGCGGTGGCCGCGGCGGTGCTTTACGTGAAGCGCAGCCGCGACAAGACGCCGCCTTACGTCCCCCCTCACCCCGAAAACGCGCCCGAGACTGACTGATGGAAGCGCTGCGCCACGTCTCCGGGACCGCGATCCCGTTCGGCCGGAAGAACGTCGATACCGACGTGGTCATACCCGCGCACTGGCTCAAGACGATTACCCGCGAGGGCCTGGGCCGCGGCGCGTTCGAGGCGGTGCGCAAGGAGCCAGGCAACGTGTTCGAGGATCCGAAGTACGCGCGCGCGCCGATCCTGATCGCGGGCGACAATTTCGGATGCGGATCGAGCCGCGAACATGCTGCCTGGGCACTGCTCGACATGGGTGTAACGTGTGTGATCGCGCCAAGTTTCTCCGACATCTTCTCGGGCAATGCGTTCAAGAATGGCATCCTGACGGTGGCGCTGCCGCAAGCGGCGATCGACCGGCTGATGGAGGTCGCCAAGACCGATCCCATCGACGTCGATCTGGAGACGCAGTCCGTCACCACGCGGTTCCAGGACCGCTTCACCTTCGACATCGATCCGTTCCGCAAGCACTGTCTGCTCGAAGGGCTCGACGAGGTCGGTCTGACTCTGACGCGGCAGGATGCAATCGGCGCGTACGAGACGCGGTCGAGGGCCGAACTGCCGTTTCTGGCGCACGGGATCGCCTGACGCCGGTTTGCCCCGGCCTCGGGCTTGAACGAGGCGGCGCTGCGCACTATCGCTGGCGCGAGACGGCCGCGCCGCCGTCCATGGGAATTCGACCAGACATGACCACTTTTGATGACCGCGAGCGCGGCGAAGAGGCCAGGTTCGCGCATGACGAGGAGATGGCGTTCCGCATTCAGGCGCGCCGCAACCGGTTGCTCGGTGAATGGGCAGCGGAAAAGATGGCGCTCTCGGCCGCCGAGACCGACGCTTACGCCAAAGCCGTGGTCCAGGCCGATTTCGAGGAAGCTGGCGACGAGGACGTGATCCGCAAGTTGCTCGGCGATCTCACCAGCGCGCATGTCGATGTCAGCGAGAGCGAGGTCCGCGCCGCGCTTGAGGCGAAGCAGGTGGCGGCTCGCCGCGCTTTGATGGGCGAGGCGTAGGACCATGGCGATGCCTGCAGACGAAATCGAAACGCTGATCCGGGCCGCGCTGCCGGATGCGGACGTGACGATCACCGACCTTGCCGGAGATGGTGATCACTATTCCGCGCACGTCGTCTCAGAGGCGTTTCGCGGCAAGACCCGTGTCGCGCAGCACAAGCTTGTCTACGAGGCGCTCGGCGGGCGGATGGGCGGCGCGCTCCACGCCTTGCAACTCACCACCGCGCTTCCCAACTGATTTTCACGAATTCCCGCAAGAGGCCTGAAATCCATGTCCGAAGCCCCACAGTCAGATGCTGGCGCCCGCATCACTGAACTCGTCACCAGCAACGACGTCGTATTGTTCATGAAGGGAACGCCGCTGTTTCCGCAATGTGGCTTTTCGAGCCGGGCGATCGCGATCCTCGATCATCTTGGCGTGCAGTACGAGAGCGTCGACGTGCTGCAGGACATGGGCATTCGCCAGGGCATCAAGGAATTCTCGGACTGGCCGACGATCCCCCAGCTCTACGTCAAGGGCGAGTTCCTGGGCGGCAGCGACATCATGACCGAGATGTACCAGTCGGGCGAGCTCGAGCAGCTGTTCTCGGACGCGCAGGTCGCTTCGCAGGCGTAACTTCTGGTTAACTCGAAGCGGCGCGCATTGCAGCTTTTTGCTTGCGTCCCGCCCACCCGCGCGCGACCGTTCTGTCATGGGTGAGGCAGTTCCAGACGAAATCCGTACTATTCCCGCAGCGACCGTGGTGGTCTTCCGCCGTGCGGCTGGCGGCGGTGCACCCGAATTGTTGATGGTGCAGCGCGCCAAGGAAATGCGCTTCGCCGGCGGTGCCGCGGTGTTTCCGGGTGGCCGCGTCGATCCGCAGGACCGCGAGCTTGCCGCGCGGATCTCGCCCGGCGCCTGCGCTGACCTCACCGCCGCACGCATCGCCGGCATTCGCGAGACGCTGGAAGAGACCGGCCTCGCGATCGCGATGGGCTTGATTACCACCGAGGAAGCCGCCGAAGCCCGCGCCCTGGCAGTCGCGGAAGGCGGCCTCGCCCCGGTGCTCGATCGCTGGAGCCGGACTCTCGCGCTCGATGCGCTGGTGCCTTTCGCGCATTGGTGCCCCCGCTGGAACGGTGCGTTCGACACACGTTTCTTCCTCTATGATCTCGGCGCCGGCGTGGTCGATCTCGCTGTCGACGCAACCGAGAACAGCCGCCTGTTCTGGGCAAGCGCGGCGCAGGCGCTGGCGCTGGCCAACGCGGGCGAGATCACCGTGATCTTCCCAACCCGCCGAAATCTCGAACGGCTCG
>CAJCHR010000171.1 GCA_903970225.1 Actinobacteria bacterium 21-64-8
GGGAGCCTCCAACATTTTCGATGTCGGCGCTCACGGTCGGGTTGGGCCGCAGGCCGGCGACACGCCGCCCCGCGTCGGATGCGCGCAGTCCGGCGTTGGCAGCCTCCAGTGACGGCGCGCCAGCGTGCGCAAGTTCGAGCGCCCGGGCGAGAGTAAGGACGGGCCCGTCTGCCGGACCACTGGAAGTCTGTGCTCGCGCCATCGAGGCGCAAGCGGTCACGGCCAGTACGGCCGCGATCACGCGATGCATAATTCATGCTCCTGACGTTAGGATCATGCCGCGCGGTTAAGACCGGCGGCAGTATGTGTGCGTCAGGCCCTTGGTGGGCGGAGGAGCGAAGCCGGATCGGCTGTAGCGAGGCTCGCTGTGCCATTGCTCGCCGGCGCCTGCGCCGCGTGCTCATGGAGCGGCAAGCGCTCTGCAGTCGCGGGCACCCCGACGCCATGATCATGGCAGGCGCCGTGATGGTGCGGATATCCCTTGTCGGCATCCGCAGGCACTTCGTCGCTATCGCCGGCGGAATGGCCGAACAGGCTCGCCTCGGTCGTGTCGATCGATGCGATCGGCTCCATCGCATGCGCCGTTGCGCCCAGTCCGACGGAGACCGAGAGCAATAAGGCAAGGAAGAAGGCGATTATCCGCTGCACGTCATGGTCCTATCAGATGCCGCTGCGGCTGTATCGGTGTTCGACATGCGCGCCTTTCTGTTGCGATGCCCGCAACTCACCAAGCGCCTGCATGATGATTTGGCGTCCGCCCCATAGACCGAGCCCGGCCATGACGATCGCGACGAGAATGTCTGGCCAACGGGTGCCCGTGCCGAAGACCCCCAGAGCCGCGAGAACGACGGCAGCGTTTCCGATCGCGTCATTGCGCGAGCATATCCATACCGAGCGCATGTTGGCGTCGCCGCCTCGAAAGCGAAACAGCATGATCGCGACCGTCGCATTGGCGGCAAGCGCGACCAGTCCGACAACGCCCATCGTCTCGGCGTGGGGCAAGCCACCATGCCAGACCGCCCAGAGCGAAGAGGCAAGGACATAGAGGCCGAGCAGTGCCAGCGTGGCGCCCTTGGCCAAAGCGGCGCGGGCTCGCCACGTCAGCATAAGGCCAGCGACACCGAGGCTGATCGCATAGTTTGCCGTGTCGCCGAGGAAGTCGAGAGCGTCAGCTTGAAGGGCGCGCGACCCGCCCGAGAGGCCGGCCGCGATCTCGACCGAGAACATGACGGCGTTGACGGCAAGCGCGATCCACAGCGCGCGCCGCCAGCGCGGGTCCGTTTTTGGAGCCCCGCCATCCGAGGCGCAATTGGTGCAAACCATCTCTCATCCTCGACCGAATCGGCTTAGCAGCATATATGCACCCTCTAGCAACTAGAGGGTCAAGCGATGCGGATCGGCGAATTGGGGGACGCAACTGGCACCAAGGTCGAGACGATCCGCTACTATGAGCAGACCGGACTTCTCCCACCGCCGGAGCGGACGAGTGCCAACTATCGCCGGTACGGATCAGATCATCTCGCGCGATTGTCCTTCGTCCGGCGCGCGCGCGATCTCGGCTTCTCGATCGATCAGGTGCGCGCGCTTCTCGACCTGTCGGACGACCAAAGTCGTGACTGTTGTACCGTAGACGCGATCGCGACGGCCCATCTGCGCGAGGTCGACCGCAAGATCGCCGATCTCAAGGCACTACGCCGCGAACTCGCCCAAGTCATTACATCGTGCAAAGGCGGCACGACGGCCGAATGTCGGATTCTCGAAGCGCTGGCGCCGGCGAGCTAGGTGCACGCCGACGCTTGGCGATAGATCAACGCGGCTTGATCGCGGTGACGTCTGCGGCCGCGCCCTGGACCCGCGTTTCAAAGGCGACCGTTTGACCGACCTTGAGTCCTTTCAGCAGGGCCGCCGGCTTGGCTGCGAACGTCATCGTCATCGCGGGCCACCCGACGGTGGGGATGGCGCCATGCTTGATCGTGATCTTCGCCGCCTTCGGATCGAGCGCGGTGATGACGCCGACACCCTTCCCGGTTTTCACGGCCGTCGCATTGTTTGGCATGCCCGGCATATTGGGCATTCCGGCAAAAGCTGGTGCCGCGGCAAGCGACGCGATCGCTACCAAGGCCGACGTGACAATCATGGTGGTCTTCATACTTCATTCCTTTGCTGGACTTGGGTGGTGAATGCTTGGAGGTGGCCGCGTCTGCGCCGGAGCAGCAGAAAGGCAGCGGGCAGGACGAACATCGACAGCAATGGCGCGGTCAGCATGCCCCCGATCATCGGCGCGGCGACCCGGCTCATGACCTCGGAGCCTGCGCCGTGCCCGAGCAGAATCGGCAGCAGGCCGGCGACGATCACCGCAACCGTCATTGCCTTGGGCCGGACGCGCAGTAGCGCCCCTTCGCGGATCGCGTCCTCGACCTGTACGTCGTCCGGATCGGCGCCACGCACAGCCAGCGCCTGACGCAGGTAGATCAGCATCACGACGCCGAATTCGGCGGAAACACCAGCCAGCGCGATAAACCCGACTCCGGTCGCGACCGACTGGTTGTAGCCGAGCAGGTAGAGCGTCCAGATTCCGCCGGTCAGCGCAAACGGGAGCGTGCCCATGATGAGCGCGGCCTCGTCGAACCGTCGGAAGGTCAGGTAGAGCAGCAGGAAGATGATCGCGAGCGTCGCCGGCACGACCAGCAGAAGCCGGGCTTCAGCGCGCTGAAGATATTCGAACTGCCCGGAATAGGCGATCGATACGCCAGGGCTGAGTTTCACCTGCCGTTCGACCGCCGTTCGAAGATCATTGACGACGGAGGCGAGATCGCGCCCGCGCACATCGACATAGACCCAGGTCGACGGTCGCCCATTCTCGGTCTTAAGCATCGGCGGTCCATCGGCGATCGCAACGCTTGCGACGGTGCCGAGCGTGATCTGCTGCCCGGACGCC
>CAJCHR010000172.1 GCA_903970225.1 Actinobacteria bacterium 21-64-8
GCGGTAGCCGACCTCTTCCGAGACAGAATATTCGTTCTTGAGCGCGGTCGTGCCCTGTCCGGTCAGCGCGCCACCGTCATAGACGTCGTAGAGCGTATATTCGTCCGGCGCGCGGAAGTTGGTGGTGACGTTGGCAAACAGCTGCTGCCGGTCGTTCAGCTGATAACGCACCGCGGCGCGCGGCAGCGCCGCGAAGCTGTCGAAGCGGACGCCCGACTGTGGGCCGGGCAGATAGTTGCGGCCGTTGTGGAGCACGTCCACGCCCTTGAAGCCGACATCCACCGTCAGGCGCGGCGTCACCGCGACGCTGTCGGCGACGAAGAAGCCCTTGGTCACCGTGATCGTCCGCTCGTTCTCGTAAGCGAGCAGCCGTCCGTCGGCAGTGCGGATCGCCTTGTCCTGATAGCCCCACTGATCGATCGGATGACCGTCGGGGCGGATCGTGGTGTAAGTCTGGAGGACGCGATCGGTCCCATAATCGAACCAGAGGCCGGCGGTGATCGTGTGCGCGCCCGCCTGAAGCGTGAGCTTGCTCACATTGCCGCCGCGGAACTGATCACCGGTGAAATTGCCGAGCACCGTCGCCACGCCGTCCTCGGCGCCGGGCAGCGCGATCGGCGCCAGCGCTTCGGTGCCGAGGAAATTGCCTTCGGTGCCCAACTGCGTGCCGTAAGGCGAGTTGCCGTAGCCGAACTGCAGATAGGTCGTGCTGTCGAGTGCCAGCCGGTCGCCGAGCTTCAGATGCACCGGAGCCGAGACGTAGATGTTCCGGAACGGGCTACGGTAGAGGCGCCAGTAATTGGTGTCGCCGTCGGTATATTGCTCGTCGTAATTGAAGCCGCGCCCGGACTCCTGCCAGTCGGCCAGCGTGGGGCTCGGATACGTCGACGTATCGGCATCGTTGAACGACACGGAGATGCTGGCGCGATTGCCGTCGCCCCATTCGTCGAGCAGCTTGGCATCGACATGCTGGCGCGTGTCGTAGCCCGCGCCGCGCCAATTGTCCGCGCGGCTGCTCGAATAAGAGAGGAACGCCTTGAGCCCGCTCGTCCCGATCGTGCCGGTGTCGACGCGCACGAAGGCGCGCCGCTCATTGTAGGAGCCGAGCGAGAGATCGACCAGCGCGCCGCGGCGGGATTTGGGATCGTCGAGCCACAGCGAAAGCAATCCCCCCGCGCCCCCTACCGTCGGAGAATCGATGTCGACCGCGCCCTGCGCCAGCGTGATCTGCCGGACATTCTCGGCATCGGCGAATTGCGAGGGATAGGCGTAGTAATAGCCAATGTCGTTCTGCGGAGCGCCTTCCATCAGTACGCCGATCTCGTCCTGCCCAAGCCCGCGCAGCGTCAGGCTCGAACTGTTCGAAAGACCGTAAGGATCGCTCGACGAGACGTTGGCGCCCGGAAGCAGGTTGACCAGCTGGAAGGCATTGAGTGTCGGTGCCTGCTTGGCAATGAAATCGGCGGAGATCGCGCTCACCGCCTTGGGCGCACTCTGATCGGGCAGCAGCCCCTCCGGATCGGGATTGCCGACGACCCTTATGTCCGTGCGATCGGTGTCGTCCGGCAGGGCATCGGCCCTTGCCCACGAGGCGAGCAGCAGGGTTGGGAGCGCCAGCGCAACCCATCCGGCCCTATGAAACGAGCGGCAGAAACGAAACTCGGCACCAGTCATCTTCCGCGTCCACTCCATCGGAGGGGCAACGGAGTGGCCGCCGACCCTCCCTACGCCGGTATCAACCGGATCAGGTTCAGCGGGTTGTGAGCTGCTGCCCACCTCTCAGCCGCGCATGAGCGGCCCCCCGGGGATGGACGGCCCCTAGGCGGTATGATCGCGAAAGGAAAGGTTGCGCCGGCATCTCATGCCGCCTGCCGACGTCTGCCGCTTCTTCAGCGTTCGGTCCTGGCGCGGACCTGCCGACGCTGAGGGCTCCGGTGCCATCCGCAAGATGCAAGGATCAGGCGTGTCTTATCCGTCGCACTCGCCGTCATGATCTCCGGCGTTGACTTCGCGATGATCGGCCGGATGTCATCGGATCGGGTTTGATCGGCATCTGCCAACCCGGCGGGGGGGTCACCTGCTGCTGGCTGGTCCCCAGGCCCATAGCCCCTGGCTGCTGCCGCTCCAATCCTGCGAAATCCGCCTGCTCTGCGTCTGCCGGTGTTGCGCCGCCCCGAATCACGCTGATCATGTCGCGGCACCGCTTCGCTTCTTCGAAATCCAGAGCGAGGGCGGCGGCCGCCATTTTCTGCTGAAGCGTTTCGATCGTCTCTGACATTGGTCTACAACGCGCGGCCATGTCTTCGGGCAGCAACACCGTGCCCCGCCTGGCGCTCGACATCGACACCGTCATGGTCGACGGACAGCAGCCGGCGCGCGCCCTGCAGGGGCGTGGACTTGCCGTTAACTCGGGCTGACCAGCGGACGCTGCTCCCCATCAGCTGAACAAGCCGCCATTTCTCCACTGCAATCAGGAGCGAGAGCATAAAATTCCTCTGCTTTCCCGTCACGCCGCCGGATGAGCCACGCGCCAGGCCTTTACGGCCGCCATCGTCTTCTCAACGTGTCCAGCGGGATTGAGCGCGCTGTAGACAAACAGGATCTTTCCGTCGGGAGCGATCACGTAGCTCGTGCGGTTCGAGCGCGAGAGCAGCGGAAACTTCACTTTATAGTTTGAGATGAGCTTGGCACTGGCCGAAGCGACCGCGAATTTGTTGCGGCATTCGCTCGCTGAGAACCGGTTGAGCTTGCCGATATTGTCGGCGGACACACCGATTACGGTCGCGCCCAGCGCACGGAATTGATCGGTCGCCTCAGCGAAGTCGTGCGCCTCGATGGTGCAGCCGCTTGTGAAGGCGGCGGGGTAAAAATAGAGGACCACCGGTCCTCTTTTCAGCGCGTCGGCCAGATGAAAGGAGAACGCTTTTCCGGCGAGGCTGGCCTGCGCCGTGAAGTCGGGCGCTATGGCTCCGTCCGGGAGCGCAGCGTGGCTCGCCGAACAGGCCGTCAGGCTAAGCGCGGCGGCCGTCAGGATCAAAGCTCTGCGCATCGAAAATCTCCCGCTACCGATGGCGAAGCTACGCCAGATCGTAGCGATCGGATGCATCGCATTTTTCAGGTCACGACGCCCGCTTCTCGTCGAACCTTGAGAAAGCCCTCGCAAGCTGTTTGTAACCCAAGGGATATGCTGGAGCGCGGGGACAAGGCTGAATTGGCCATCTTTCCGGATTTCGGCACGATCGCAGTCGGCGTTCGTTCGGCGTAGGAAATGAAGAACCGCAGCCTCCCGCTTCGGTTCTGTGCGGAACACGAAGCATGGCGGACGATCTCCCGGATAAGCGCGGACGTGCAGTGCCAAGCGGCTGTTTATCACGGCTGAGCGTATTCGGACGACTCGCTGGCGGTATAGCAGGCGGCATGATGACCGAAGGGGTTCGTCGCCTGGCTTCCGGGGAGCGGCCGCGGATGAGCGACCTGCTGCTCACGCCCGGCAACGCGCTCAAGCTGGCCGACCGTCTTTCCCATCTGCGCGGTGCTGCGATGAAGCTGGGGCAGATGATCTCGATGGATGCCGGCGACGTGCTTCCGGCCGAGCTGTCGGAGATCCTTTCCCGCCTGCGCGACAATGCGCGCCATATGCCGCCCGCTCAATTGCAGAAAGTGCTCGCGCGGCAGTGGGGGCCCGATTGGCGGCGACGCTTTCGCCGCTTCGATGCGACGCCAATCGCCGCTGCATCGATCGGTCAGGTCCACCGCGCCATGACTCATGATGGCGATGAACTCGCGATCAAGGTTCAATACCCCGGCGTCGCCGAGAGCATCGATGCCGACGTCGACAACGTCGCGACGCTGCTGCGGATCTCCGGCATGCTTCCGCGCGAGCTCGATATCACGTCGCTGCTGACCGAGGCCAAGCTGCAGCTCCACGAGGAAGCCGATTATCTGCGCGAGGGCGCGCAGATGACCCGCTTCGGCGAACTGCTGGCCGGCTCTCCCGAGTTCGCTGTGCCCACACTTTATCCGGCATTCACCACGGATCGCGTGCTGGCGATGAGCTTCATCGCGGGCGCCCCGATCGAAACGCTTGAGAGCGCCCCGCAGCAGACACGCGACACGGTGATGCGCACCCTGTTCGGTCTCGTGCTGCGCGAGCTGTTCGAATTCGGCGTGATGCAGACCGACCCGAACTTCGCCAATTACCGCTATCAGGCCGACTCCGGCCGGTTGGTGCTGCTCGATTTCGGCGCCGTCAGACCGATCTCGCCTGCGACTTCCACTGGATATCTATGCCTGTTGTCCGCGGGCCTTACGGGAGACCGCGATCGGGTGCGCGATGCGGCGGTCGCTGCGGGCTTCCTCGGCGAGGCCGCGGTACGCCGGCACCGCGGCCTGGTCGACCGCATGATCGACGTGATCCTGGCCCAGCTCAATCGTCCCGGACCATTCGACTTCGGCGAACGAGCGTTCGTCGGCACGCTGCGCGAAGAGGGCGCCGTGATGGCGGCGGACCGGGCCAGCTGGCACATTCCGCCGGTCGACACGCTGTTCGCGCAGCGCAAGATCAGCGGCACCGCATTGCTTGCCGCGCGTCTCAAGGCGCAGGTCGACGTTCGCACGATGATCGCCGAGCGATTGGAGACGAACGGGAACGACCGCCTCTCCGCTTCGCTTTAGGCAAGGGTAGCCGCCGGGGCTGCCGCGACCGGAGCCACGCGATGACCGACAAGACCGCCATTCTCTATCGGATGGTGCTTCCCGACCATACCTGCCCGTTCGGGGTGCGCGCGAAGCAGATGCTCGAGGACAACGGCTTCACGCTCGACGAGATCATTCTTAAGTCGCGCGATGAGGTCGATGCGTTCGAGGCCGAACAGGGTGTCGGCACGACCCCGCAGATCTTTATCGATGGCGAGCGTATCGGTGGCAGCGACGAACTCGAGCAGTACCTTTCCGCGTCGTGATACGGCCCGCTCCCGATCCGTTCGGTCCGGGGCAGGAGAGCGTCTGGGATTATCCGCGCCCTTCCATCGCTCAGGCAATTGACGCGCATCTCGTCGTCGTGCTCGCCGGAGAGACGATCGCCGAAACCCGCCGCGGCGTCCGCACGATCGAGACGAGCCACCCGCCAACCTACTATTTCCCGCGCGAGGATATCGCCTCCGAAGCTCTGCGTCAGACAACCGGCGGCAGCTTTTGCGAATGGAAAGGCGCGGCGATCTATTTCGATGTTGTCGTCGGCGACCAGGTGCGCCCGCGCGCCGCGTGGGCTTACCCGCAGCCCAGCGCTCCTTTTGCGATGATCCGCGATCACGTCGCCTTCTATGCCGCCGCGATGGATGCCTGCTTGGTCGATGGAGAGCAGGTTCAGCCCCAGCCCGGAAATTTCTATGGCGGCTGGATCACTGCAAAACTGACCGGCCCCTTCAAGGGTGTGCCCGGGAGCCTCGGGTGGTGAGCCCAAAGCGGGCGTGATCAGTGTTGATGATCTGGGAGCGGATCGCCGGATCCCGCAACAGGATCAGGGTAGCGATCCAACACTCCGCTGGCGACACTGGGCGCGAGAGGCGTCCTTGATGCTGGCCGGCGCTTCTCGCGGGACGGCATCGGCAAAGGTCATGTTATCGTCGAAAAATCCGAATGCCGCTCGGCCTCAGGCGCCTAGCCGGAGTTGCGGCATTGCGCTTAGAGCGCTAGAACAGGCCGGGAACATTCAGCAGGGGCCGCCATGCCGACGATCGCCGAGAAACGCGCCGCCTTTCGCGCGTTGCACGAAACGGGTTTCTTCGTTCTGCCCAATGCCTGGGATGTCGGCAGCGCCAAGCGTCTGGCAAAGCAAGGCTTCAAGGCAATCGCCTCAACCAGTGCAGGCGCTGCATGGGCGCTCGGCAAGGATGACGGAGAACTGAGCTGTGACGAGGTGATCGCGCATCTTCAGATGCTGGTCGGCGCGACCGACCTGCCGGTCAACGCGGACTTCGAAAACGGTTTCGCGGAGACACCGGGCAAGGTCGCCGCCAATGCGGTGCGCGCGGCAGCGACCGGCATAGCGGCGCTATCCATCGAGGACTGGTCCGGCAGCGCCCTTTACGACAAGAGCCTTGCCGCCGACCGTATCGCCGCGGTGCGCGAGGCGCTTGATCCCGAAGTGATGCTGGTGGGCCGAAGCGAATTTTTCCGTGCGCCAGACGTCACGCCCGCCGAATGGATCGCCCGTGCGGTTGCCTATGGCGAGGCGGGCGCGGATGTCTTGTTCGTTCCCTTCATGCTCGATCACGGCGCCGTCGCCGAATTGATTGCTGCCGTGTCGCCCAAGCCGGTCAACGTGCTGGTCGCCAGTTTCGATACGATCCCCGACTATGCCAGACTGGGCGCACGTCGCTGCAGTGTGGGCGGAGCGCTGGCTGGCATCGTGTGGAAGGCGTTCGACGAGGCAGCGGCAAGCTTGAAGGCGCTCGAGGGCTGATCTGCGTTGGCGAGCCCGAAAACCGATCGTGGTTCCGTCAAGATCGCAGGTGTTGAAGATCGCCGCATCGTTGCTCCGGCAATCTTCGAAGGGCGTCTCAATGCGACGTGAGGGCCATCATCGCGCGCGCGACTCTGAGTTCGTCGAGGCTCAGGACGCCGTCATGGTTGAGATCCGCCTCGTCGAAAAGCTGAAGAGGGTGCTGCTCAGCCATATCGAGCGTGACCTTTCCCGTTCCGTTGGGATCGGCATGATTGAACCAGTGGCCACCAATGTGCTGAAAGGGGTCTGTGGCGGCCGCCGCCGCACGGCCGGCTGGGCTGGCTTGAAAGCGGCCGAACTCGTCCAGCGTCACAACGCCATCGTGGTTGGCATCCAGCTCCGCGAACTGGCGCGTCGTCGCGGCGATGATCTCGCTTCTCCGGATCGGGCGATCCGGGATCGTCTGAGCCGCAGCTACGGCACTGATCGACACAAAGGCGAGTACAAGCAGGTTTCTGGTCTTCATCGCTGACCTCGATTGATGATCACTCGATGGCATCGGAACGATGGCCGGTTCCTGAATAAGGTTCTGCGAAGCTCGGCCTCATCCTGTGACAATTGGTGGTGCGGGCAGATCAGCGAGCCAAGATCAGGCCGCCGTCTACCGGAATCAGCTGGCCGGGACGCGAGCCGCGAGGCTGTCGCGTTGAAGGTGCCGATCGATTCGGAAGCCGTGGTTTGCCTAATAGGAACTAGACCATTTCACGCGAGTGCCGCGGAAAGGATCTCTGCGTTTAGAGCTTTCTGAGAGCGCACAAGCTCTCACCGTGCGCCTCTAACCACCAAATTCGGATTAGCCGATCTGCGTGGGTGGCGGTTTGCGAACGGGGCCAAATGAAGGTGAAAGCCTGAAGACGCTCTCCGTGCCGGTCGACAGATCAGAAGCCGCCGAGCTTCCCGAGCAGCCACTTCACCGCCCCGTCACTGTCTGCGCGATGATGCCAGATTGCGGCCAGGTCGAACCTCGGCTCGCGCTCGACGGTGTCGAGGATGATCACGCCCGGCGCTCCGCCCATGCGCTCGACCATCCGGCGCGGGACTTGTGCGAGCAGATCACTGCTGGCAACGGCCGCGATCGCGGTCGCCGTGTCATAGACCACGCCGTTGATCGGCGCGCTCTCGCCTGCAAATCCCGTGATCGGTTCGGGACGCGGCCGGTTTTCGATCCCGCCTCCGGCCAGAAGATTGCTGGGGATCCCAAACGGATTAGCCGTTCCCACCTGTAGCTTGGGATGACGATCGATCGTGTCGCGCGAGACCTTCGATCCCGCGAGCGGATGGCCCGCCGCGGCGATCCAGACGAAGCCGTCGCCGAACAGCGATCGGGTGCGAAACCGCGGGGGAACCGTGTCGAATGCCCCTACCGCAAGGTCTATCGCTCCGCCTTCGAGCGATTCCGGCAGATCGATATCCAGCGGCACGAGCCGCAGCGTCACGCCCGGCGCGGACTTGCGCGCGCCGGCGATCAACGCTCCTGCCGCGAGCGTGCAGAAGTAGGTTCCGGCTGCGATGGTCAGCGTTCGCCGCGCGGTTGCCGGATCGAAAGTGGTTGGCGCGATGGCACCGCGCAGTCTTGCCAGACCCTCACGCACGGCCGGTGCCATTTCGGTGGCCCTCGCCGTCGCCTGAAGCGCGCGTCCTCCGCGCACGAACAGCGGATCCCCGACCGCGGTGCGCAGCCGTCGCAGTGCGTGACTGACGGCGGACTGCGTAAGGCCCAGACGGTCGGCAGCGAGCGTCGTGCTGCGCAGTTCGTAAAGCGCATCGAACGTGGCGAGAAGGTTGAGGTCGAGCAGCGGCATGAATCTGATTCATGATATAACGGCCAAATCGCCATTTGGCTAATTGCAGCTCAGCACTAGATCGGAGTTGGTCTCCATCGGCGTCGCCGTGGCGGTCACCCTCGAGAAGAGCGAAGTCACTTTGCACGCACCCGAAGTCATGGAGACGACGGACGTCCGCCCCGCCTCGGACCAGCACGGCAGGGCGGGAGCGAACGATCGCCCCGTGAGTGCCGATGCCGTGCCGGTGCCTCCCGTGGTCGATCCGGGCGCAGGCGAGGCTTATCCCACGCCCGGGCGGCGCAAGCTCATCACCGCCTCGGTCATGACCGCATCGATGATGAACTCGCTCGACAGCACGATCGCCAACGTCGCGCTGCCGCACATTCAGGGCGCGGTCTCGGCCTCGGCGGACCAGATCACCTGGGTGCTCACATCGTACATCATCGCCGCGGCCATCATGACTCCGATGACCGGCTGGCTCGCCGGCAGGTTCGGCCGCAAACGGCTGATGCTCGCCTCGCTGCTGGGCTTCGTCGCGGCCTCGGCGCTGTGCGGCATGGCGACCGGGCTGTACGAGCTGGTTGCCTTCCGGCTCCTTCAAGGTGCGTGCGGTGCGGCCTTGGTGCCGATGAGCCAGGCCATTCTGCTCGACATCAATCCGCCCGAGCGACACGGCCCGGCGATGGCGATCTGGGGCATGGGCGCGGTGCTTGGTCCGATCATCGGTCCTGCGCTGGGCGGCTGGCTGACCGAGAACTACGACTGGCGCTGGGTGTTCCTGATCAACATTCCCATCGGTGCGCTGGCGTTCGTGGGCATGGTCATGTTCCTTTCAGAGAGCAAGGCTCTCGAAAAGGTGCGGCTCGACTTGTTCGGGTTCGGACTGATCTCGCTCGCGCTCGCCTCATTACAGCTGCTCCTTGATCGCGGCCAGCAGCTCGACTGGTTTTCGTCGCAGGAAATCTGCATAGAGGCCGGGCTCGCTGCGCTGTTCTTCTACCTTTTCGTCGTGCACACGCTCACTGCGCAGTGACCTTTCATCGCGCCTTCGCTGTTCAAGGATGTCAATTTCGTCGCGGCAAGCGTCGTGGGGTTCATGCTTGGCGTGTCGATCTATTCGGTGCTCGCGCTCCTGCCGCCGATGCTCGAGAGCCTGATGGGCTATCCGGTGCTTCTGACCGGCCTGGTCACCGCGCCGCGCGGGCTGGGGACCATGGTGTCGATGCTCGTCGTCGGACGGATCATCGGACGCATCGATGCCCGTTACCTGATCGGGGCTGGGCTCCTCATCATCGCGCTGTCGATGCGCATGATGAGCGGCATTTCGCTGGAGATGAACTCAAACCTCGTGCTCATCACCGGCGTGATCTCCGGGGTCGGCAGCGGCCTGATCTTCGTCCCGCTCTCGACCGTGGCCTTCGCCACGCTCACGCCCGAGCTGCGCAACGAGGGCGCGGCGATGTTCACGCTGATCCGCAACCTTGGCTCGGCGGCGGGGATCTCGGTGATCCAGTTCCTCACCATCCGCAACGGTGCGATCGTCCATTCGCGTCTTGCCGAGGGCATTCGCCCGGACAATACGGTGCTCTCCAGCGCCATGCCCAACCTCGACCTCGGCTCGATCAGCGCGATAGCGAACATCAACCAGCAGGTGACCCGGCAGGCCTCTATGGTGGCCTATGTGGACTCCTTCCACGCGCTGTTCGTGGTCACGCTCCTGTTCGTCCCGCTCGTATTTCTCATTCGGCGATCATCGCGTGGCGCCGGAGCAGCGACCCTCGTCCACATGGATTGAGCCGACACCAAATGCCCCGATGGTGCATCAAAGGCCGATCGCGGCCCAAAGCGCCGTGGTCGCACGTCAGAACGCCAAGCTTGCCGCGATGAGGAAGGTCCGGCGGTCGCGGTAAGGCTGCGTACCTTGGCCTATAAGGCCTGCGGCGATGGACGAGTTTGGCACGTAGAGGGTGTTGATCGTCTCAGCCAAAACATTGTCTTAGCTATCGCCGACGCTGCCGACCGAGCGCTCGATCCCTGCCTCGGCCAGGCGTTCGGTGTACGTGATGAACACGCGTCCACTACCGGCTTTTGACGTATGCGCCGGCCACGAGATGCGCGTAATGTGGATGGGAGGGAGCGAGCCCGGTGCTTTGGTGAGCCAGAGTAAGCTACCAAGACCGTTCCATCGGCGTGAACTGGGGATGTTACGAACCAGGCAGCGGTGACAGCGGTTCGGCAGACGTCGGCGCAGCCGTTCAACTGTCATAAAAGTTGAATATGGCCGTGCCGATTAGCGGAGATCAAACATGAACGCGACGATGGCAAACGCGCCCAGTGCTGGCCGGGCAGACTTAGACAGAGGGCTCGGACCGGCCGGCAAGATCGGCTTCCTGGCGGCGATAGTGGTAGCAATCGGCTATGTCGCCATGAGCATATTCAGCGACGCCTCAGCGGCTCACGTGCAGGCGACCGCGTTTCTTCCGTTCGCACTGCTGTTCCTAGCGCTGCTGATCGCGCTCGGATTCGAATTCGTGAATGGTTTTCACGACACCGCTAACGCAGTCGCGACCGTGATCTACACGAACTCGATGGCTCCTAACGTAGCGGTCGTCTGGTCGGGGTTCTTCAACTTCCTGGGCGTGTTGCTCTCGACCGGTGTGGTCGCGTTCAGCATCGTCTCGCTGCTGCCGGTCGAACTGATCCTGCAGGTCGGGTCGGGCGCAGGATTCGCGATGGTGTTCTCGCTGCTGATCGCGGCGATCATCTGGAACCTGGCGACCTGGTACTTCGGCATCCCGAACTCGAGCTCGCACACGCTGATCGGATCGATCATCGGTGTCGGCGTCGCCAATGCGCTGCTGCACGGCCGGGGCGGCACCGCGGGCGTCGAGTGGGGACAGGCCACCACGATCGGTGAGGCGCTGCTGCTCTCGCCCGTCATCGGCTTCTTCGGATCGCTGCTGCTGTTCCGGATCTCGAAAGCCCTGATCAAGAACAAGGCGCTCTACGAAGAGCCGAAGAACGGATCACCGCCGCCGCTGTGGATCCGCTGCCTGCTGATCTTCACCTGCACGGGCGTCAGCTTCGCGCATGGATCGAACGATGGTCAGAAGGGGATGGGCCTGATCATGCTGATCCTGATCGGTACGGTGCCCACCGCTTATGCGCTCAATCGCGCGGTTCCCCCTGCGTACACGGCGCAGTTCCACACGGACAGCGCGGCCGCGGTGCACGTGCTGACCACGCACGCCGGTGCCACGACCGGTCCGATCAACGGGCGCGACGTGGTGACCCGGTATCTGACCACGAAGAAAGCTGACTCCACGACCGTGGGCGGACTGGCCGCGCTGGTCGGTGAAATCGACAAGCAGGTGAGCGATTACGGTACGCTGGCGCAGGTGCCTGCGGCTGCGACACGCAACATGCGCAACGACATGTATCTCGCCTCCGAGGCGATCAAGCGCCTGACCACCGACAAGACTGCCTTCCCGGACGATCAGGGCAAGGCCCTCGCGAGCTACAAGAGTGATCTCGATAAGGCGACCCGGTTCATTCCGACCTGGGTCAAGGTTGCGGTGGCCATTGCGCTCGGCCTTGGCACGATGATCGGGTGGAAGCGCATTGTCGTCACGGTGGGCGAGAAGATCGGCAAGACCCACCTCACCTATGCACAGGGTGGGGCGGCCGAACTCATGGCGATGGCCACGATCGGACTTGCGGACGGCTTCGGCCTGCCGGTCTCCACGACCCACGTGCTGTCATCGGGCGTCGCTGGCACGATGGCCGCGAACGGCTCGGGCCTTCAGGTGTCGACGCTGCGCAACATGGTCATGGCATGGGTGCTGACCCTGCCCTGTTCGATGTTGCTGGCCGGAATCCTTTACGTCATCTTCAGCGCGCTGTTCTGAGCCTGTGAGGACGTTTGCTGACTGACGATTACGCCAAAGATCGCGGGGGCTCGCCGCAGCCGAATATGGCGAGCCCCTGCTTCGTGTGGTGCTACAGTCTCACCGACGAGGGCCAGCGCTCGATCGGGATAGAGGAACCGGCTGCAGAGCGGCCGTTCCGCTGGCTCCATCTCGATCTTTCGGATCAGCGCACCGTCCGCTGGCTCCAGACGTCGGCAAAGCTGCCGCCGAAGCTCCACGCGCTGATGTCCAGCCGCGACGGGGAAGAACACTTCGCCGTGCAAGACGGCGGGATCGCACTGGTCGTTCACGATTTCGAGCGCGGACTCGATCCCGGTGCCATCGGCCACATCGGAACCCTCCACCTGGCGCTGGTCGATGGCATGCTGCTCACCGGCCGGTACGTTCCGTTGCGCGGTGCCACGTTGATCCAGAGCCGCCTTGCTCTGAGCACGGAGGTCGTCGACGCACCGTCTGCGCTCGCGTTCCTGCTCGGATCGCTGATCGACAGCTTCTCGGCGCTCGTGATCGACCTCAACCGCGACCTGCTCAAGACCGAGACCGAACTCCTGGCGGATGAAGCCGCCCCCGACACACGCGAACTGGTGTCGGCGCGGCGCCGACTGGCGCAGTTGCACAGGGTGGTCGGCGGTCTTCGCGCGACGCTGATGCGGATCACGCCCGATCCCCAACTCCCCGCATCGCTCGCTCCGGTCATGATCGAGGCGCAGCCGCGGCTGGCGGCACTCGAAGGAGAGGTCCTGCTGGCCCAACAACAGCTTCGCATGCTGCGCGAGGAGGTGGATCTCCAGACGGCGCAGCGCACCAACCAGAACGTTTACCTGCTCTCGATCCTGACTGCGATCATGATGCCGGCAACTCTGGTGACCGGGTTCTTCGGAATGAACACATCCGGCCTGCCGTTCTCGCAGGGAAGCCATGGTACGCTGCTGGCAACGGGAACGGCGGTGATCGGGTCGGCGGCGAC
Organism: Actinobacteria bacterium 21-64-8; assembly: GCA_903970225.1. Lineage (GTDB taxonomy): Bacteria > Pseudomonadota > Alphaproteobacteria > Sphingomonadales > Sphingomonadaceae > Novosphingobium. Next base: position 13,186 of record CAJCHR010000172.1, read on the forward strand.
GTATTGGCTACTGAAGAGGCTGGGGCTCATCCGCAGCCGCTGACCGGATCAGAAGAGCTCGGGGACGTACATTTCCGCCGGCACCGCGTGCCGGATGTAATCCTCATGCCGCACGCGATCGGGCAGCACGACCGGATCCTTGCGGACCTCGTCATAGTCGATTTGCGACAGGAGATGCGCGATGCAGTTCAACCTCGCACGTTTCTTGTCCCCGCCCTCGACAATCCACCAGGGTGCCTCGGGTATGTGCGTGCGCTGGAGCATGTCCTCCTTGGCGCGCGTGTAGTCCTCCCATTTGCGCCGTGATTCCACGTCCATCGGCGACAGCTTCCACTGCTTGAGCGGGTCCTTTATGCGCATGTTGAAGCGGAACTGCTGCTCGTCGTCGGTGATCGAGAACCAGTACTTGATCAGGATGATCCCCGAACGGACCAGCATGCGCTCGAATTCAGGAACCGAGCGGAAAAACTCTTCAACGTCCGCCTCGGAGCAGAAACCCATCACGCGCTCGACGCCGGCGCGGTTGTACCAACTGCGATCGAGCAGCACGATCTCGCCGGCGGCCGGCAAGTGGGGAACATAGCGCTGAAAGTACCACTGCGTGCGCTCGCGCTCGCTCGGCGCGGGCAGAGCGACGACGCGGCAGACCCGGGGATTGAGGCGCTGGGTGATGCGCTTGATCGCGCCGCCTTTGCCGGCCGAATCGCGGCCCTCGAAGACGACGACGACTTTCAGGCCCTGCTGCTGCACCCAGTCCTGCAAGCGGACCAGTTCGTGCTGCAAACGAAACAACTCGCGGAAGTAGGCCTTGCGGCCGATCGGGGCATCACCGGAAGCTTTCGCCGGGTCAGCGCCGAGGTTATCGAGCCGCTCCTCCTCGATCTCCATCTCGAGCTCTTCGTCGAGGGTGTCGAGCAGTTCTTCGCGGATCCGGGTGAAGTCGTCCATGATGTCGATCTCTTCGCACGGCGCTCGCGCCATCGGTTACGATTGGACGCTCCGCTGCCAGGCCGTTGCCCCCCACACCGCCGGGCGCGAGGGGCAAGCGATCAGGTCATCAGAACGGGTAGTAGCGGAACGCCACGAAGACCATGTTGTTGTCGGCCTGCGGCATGCCGGCGTAAGCGGGCAGGTTGGTGGTGACCCCGGTGGTGTTCGTGCCGCCCGCGCCGCTGCCGTCAAATAGCTGGCGCTGCGTGTAGCTGTACTGCACACCGATCTGCGCACGGCCGAACGAGCCGACGTAGATCTTGTCCCAGAAACCGGCAGTGATCTGACGGATACGGCGAGTGGCGCCGGCGCAGTTGTTCAGCAGGCCCGGGTTGGCACTTGTACCGACTGCTTCCATGAAGCATCCCGAGTTGTCAGCATTGAGTACGCCGTAACCGGCGGTGTTGCCGTCATAAAGCTGGCGCTGCTCCTGCTCTTCGCCGGCAAAGCCGTAGATGTCGAGGCGCTTGGTCGCGTGGAGCGTCGCACCGGCCAGGAGCATGAACTCCTTGATCGCGTGCAGATTGCCTTCCTTGTCTGAGGTCACGTCGGGGAGACCGGCCGAACCGTAACGACCGATGCCCTTGCCGCCGATGCCCGAGAACTGCAGGTCAAGGACCTTGGGGATCAGGCCGAACGCGATGCTGCCACCGTAACCGAAGCCATGCTCCGCATTGTTGGTGCTGGTGCCGTCGAGGTGGGTGTTGAAGGTCCGGTAGATGCCGAAGCCTTCGATGTGCAGGGTGTGGCCGGCGATGGTGTCTTCGTAAGCCGCCTTGCCGATGAAGTCGGGCACGTTGCTCAGCGAGAGCGACGAACCGGCGCCGTTGTAGAACTGCTGGAAGCCGCCGGTCGGGTTGATCTGGTTGGAGCCCGACTGGCTGCTGCCCTGGCCGCTGATGACCGAGACGTAACCGGCCGGAACGGGCGTGCCGCCGAACGTCGTCTGCGCGTTTTCGGCCGCGGCCGCGAGCCACAGCTTGTGGTCGTCAAAGTCGACCGCGACGCGAACGCCGGGCTGACGGGCCCAGGCGAAGCCGGGAACGTATTGCGCGTCGATCTGCGGCGGGGTGACCTCCGAACGCGGGCTCATGCCCTTGCCCTGGAACGTCAACAGCGACCAGTTCTGGCCCGCGAGGACGTGGATGCCGTAGCTGCCCTTGTCCCAGTCCAGAGTGCCGTAGAGGTTGCGGATACGCGGAACGTAGCTGTTCGACTGGTTCGAGTTCGAGGTCTGGGCGCCGCCCTGGAAGTCGAACTCGCCGTACATGGCAAGCGTGGTGTGGGCGTCGGGTTTGCCCTGCGCAAGGAACGACACGCGGCTCTGACGGGCAGAGAAGCGGCCCTCGCCGATGTTCGCGGCGTGGCTCTGGCCCGGGAAGGGGATGTTGAAGCTCGATGCGATGTCGTCGCCCTGGAAGTGGTTGCGGTAGATCCCCGAGAGTTCGAGGAAGCCGCCGGGCGTGATCGTGATGCCCTTGAAGTAGAGTTTGTCGTTGTGATGCTCTTTCTCGATCGCCGATGCGATCTGCGTCTTCACCTGGTCGTTGGTGACGGGCGCAGCTGCCGCGACCTGAGCCTGCACGGCATCGACCTGTGCGGCGGTCGTCTGCACTTGCGCGGTGGTGCTTGCCACCTGATGCTGGGTGTTGACCTGCGCCGAGGTTTGTTCGTTCACCTGCTGCCGCAGGTTCTCGACCTCGGAGCGAAGCGACCGGACCTCTTCGAGCAGCTCCTGGTTGGCGGAACGCGCAGCCGCGTGATGCTTCTTCGCCGGCGCAGCGTTAGCCGTCCCGGTAAGCACGGATGTGGCCGCGACGGTGGTCAGCAATACAGCACGAATATTCATTTAACGGCCCCTCTGAGCTCGGCGCTTGACGAATGTCGGCGCCCTAACGAGGCTGCATGACGAACTTGTGACAAAACCGGCGCCTGGGCGCTCCCAGCCGCACTTGGGCAAAAACAGCATTTTGATGTGGCCGGAACACCACACCCACGACGATGTCGATTACTGGTTACTTGGCTTGACTGCCACGGGGTTAGATACATCTTGTTACCGCGGCCACGGGCGCCGCGAATGAATGGCGGCCTAATTGTCGTAGTTTAGCGACAATTGTATGACGCTCGCCGGCAAAGGTATCGGTTTAGGCGCCTTGCCGAACGTTGAGCATCGGAATGTCACAATAGCGTCATAAGCTTAGCCTAGCCGGCGACCGGAACGAACGCCCATTGGGAGAATCGCCATGTTCAAGAAATTCGCGCTCGCCGCTGCGGCAAGCTGCCTGCTGGTCAGCGCCGTGCATGCCGATACCATCACCGGTGCCGGCGCAACCTTCCCTGCGCCTGTCTATACCGCCTGGGCCGCGGCCTACAGGACCGCATCCGGTATCGAACTGAACTATCAGGCGATCGGATCAGGTGGCGGTATTCGCCAGATCAAGTCGAAGACCGTCGATTTCGGCGCTTCCGACAAGCCGTTGAGCGTGGCTGACCTCAACGCGTCGGGTCTTATCCAATTCCCGACGGTCATCGGCGGCGTGGTTCCGATCGTCAACATCGGCGGCATTCGTCCGGGCCGTCTGCGCCTGACCGGCGCGGTGCTTGGCGAGATCTACATGGGCCACATCACTCGCTGGAACGATCCGCAGATCGCCAAGCTCAATCCGCAGATCCGCATGCCTGGGCTGCCGATCACCGTCGTCCACCGTTCGGACGGTTCGGGCACCTCGTTCATCTTCACCTCGTTCCTCGCCAAGAAGAGCGCGGGCTGGGCCAAGAGCGTCGGCGCAAGCGACTCGGTCAGCTGGCCGGTCGGCCTGGGCGGCAAGGGCAACGACGGCGTCGCCGCGTTCGTGAAGCAGACCGAAGGCTCGATCGGCTACGTCGAATACGTCTACGCGCGTAAGAACGATGTCGCCTACACACTGGTGCAGAACGCCGCCGGTCAGTTCCCGATGCCAGCAGCCCCCGCGTTCGCCGCCGCGGCCGCCAAGGCCGACTGGAACCACGCACCGGGCAACTACGTCCTGCTGATCGATCAGCCGGGTGCCGGTTCGTGGCCGATCAGCGGCGCGACCTTCATCCTGATGTACAAGAACCCGAGCAACCCGGCGCAGTCGGCCAAGGTTCTCAAGTTCTTCGACTGGTCGTACAAGAGCGGCGATGCAACGGCGAGCAACCTCGACTACGTGCCGCTGCCGACGCCCGTGAAGAACATCATGCGTCGCCAGTGGGCAACGATCACGGCCGGTGGCCGCCCGGTCTACACAGGTAAGTGATCGAACACCCGCAATGAACATGACGACTTCCATGATTGCGCCCGATACCCCGCGAGCCAGTGGCTCGCGGGGTCCTCGTATTTCGTTTGGCGGTGACGGCGCATTCAGGCTGCTTTGCTTCAGCGCAGCGATGAGCCTTATGGTCGGGCTGGCCGCGCTGATCGTCTCGCTCGCATGGGGCGGGTGGCCGGCGCTTTCGACGTTCGGCTTCTCGTTCTTCACATCGAGTGAATGGAACCCGGTCACCGAGCAATACGGCGCTGCGGGCCCGATGGTCGGCACGCTGATCACGGCCACGCTCGCGCTGGTCTTTGCGCTTCCGCTCGCGTTCGGCGTCGCGATCTTCCTCGTCGAATTCTGCCCACAGCGCATCGCGCACTGGCTGGCGATCGCGGTCGAACTGCTCGCGGGCATCCCCTCGATCGTCTACGGCATGTGGGGGCTGTTCGTCCTCGCGCCGTGGTTCGCCAAACATGTGCAGATGCCGCTGATGATGGCGGTCGAGCCGGGATCGTTCCTCGATCACTTGTTCACCGGCGTTCCCAATGGCGCCAACATCTTCACGGCATCGCTGATCCTCGCGATCATGATCCTGCCGTTCATGGCATCGGTGTTCCGCGAATTGCTGATCGCCGTACCGCCGCAGATGCGCGAAGCCGCGTACGGCATCGGCTGCACCCCGCTCGAAGTGGTGACGTCGATCCTGCTGCCGTTCATCCGTACCAGTGCGATCGGCGCGGTCATGCTCGGCCTCGGCCGCGCGCTGGGCGAGACGATGGCGGTGACGTTCATCATCGGCAACAGCCACGGCTTTCCGACCAGCCTGTTCGCGTCGGGCTCGACGATCGCCTCGACGATCGCCAACGAGTTCACCGAAGCCACCGGCGACCTTCACGTGTCCGCACTGATCGCGCTGGGCTTCGTACTGTTCGTTATCACCTTCGTGACGATTGCGGCGGCCCGGCTTCTGCTTGGCGGAGACAAGTACAAATGAACGCGAACGCCGCCAGCATGGCGCGGCCTCATACCGCGCGCGCCTTTCGGCGCAAACTAATCAACTATCTGTTTGTGGGCCTGACCTGCATCGCGACCCTTATCGCGCTGGGCGCGCTGTTCCTGATCATGTGGTCGCTAATCGCTAACGGGATCGGCGGACTTTCGCTGCACATCTTTACGATGGACCAGCCCCCACCGGGAGATGCCGGCGGATTGCGCAATGCGATCGTCGGCTCCGTCGCGATGTGCGGCCTGGCGATGATCATCGCACTGATCTTCGGGATCCTCGCGGGCACATGGCTGGCCGAATACGGCGACGGTACGAAGCTCGCGGCGGTCGTTCGCTTCCTCAACGACGTGCTGCTGTCAGCACCGTCGATCCTCGTCGGCCTGTTCGTTTACGAGGTGCTGGTTCGGCCGTTCCAGGGCTTCTCGGCGATCGCCGGCTCCGTCGCCCTTGCCTATCTGGCCATTCCGGTGGTCACCCGTACGACCGAGGACATTCTGCGGCTGCAGAGCAGTTCATTGCGTGAAGCCGGCATGGCGATCGGTGCGAATCGGGGCAAGGTGATACGCGCGATAATCTGGCGGGCGTCCAAGTCCGGTCTGATGACGGGCGGTCTTCTTGGCTTCGCAAGGATCAGCGGCGAAACCGCGCCCCTGTTGTTCACCTCACTCGGCAACTCGTTCCTGAGCTTCAGCCCAACCCAGCCGATCGCCTCGCTTCCGACGACGATCTTTCAATTCGCCCTTTCGGCGTATGATGACTGGCGGCAACTGGCCTGGGTTGGGGCGCTGCTGATCGCGGTCACGGTTCTGAGCATAAATATACTCGGGCGCTCGCTCGCCCGTGGGAGCATCGTCAAGTGAGCTTTGTTAACCAATACGACCAGGGATCGGTGATCGTCGGTCCTTCGCCCGAACAGCGCGTGATCGACGTCCTCGGGTTGAACTTCTTCTACGGCAAGAGCCAGGCTCTGTTCGGTGTCGATCTTCCGGTCGCGCGCAACAAAGTCACCGCGCTGATCGGCCCTTCGGGCTGCGGTAAGTCGACGCTGCTGCGCACGCTCAACCGCATTTACGAGCTCTATCCGAACCAGCGCGCCGAAGGGCAGATCATGTTCAACGGCGAGAACGTGCTCTCGTCGAAGCGCGCACCCGAGGGGCTTCGCGACCGCGTCAACCTCGCGGTCGAAAGCGGCCCCCACGTCGATCCGATCGAAGCCGAAGGCGTGATGCGCATCGGTGGCGACCTCGCGCGCCTGCGCTCACGCATCGGCATGGTGTTCCAGCGGCCTACCCCGTTCCCGATGTCTATCTATGAAAACGTCGCCTTCGGTGTGCGACTTCAGCGCAAGGTCGGCAAGGCCGAGCTCGACGAGATCGTCGAGCGCGCGCTGACTCGCTCCGCATTGTGGGACGAAGTCAAAGACAAGCTCCATCAGTCGGGCCTTGGCCTGTCGGGCGGGCAGCAGCAGCGCCTGTGCGTCGCACGCGGCATCGCGGTTGAACCCGAAGTCCTGCTCCTCGACGAGCCGGCCTCCGCACTCGATCCGATGTCCACGGCCAAGCTTGAGACGGCTCTGGTCGAGCTGAAGGACACTTTCACAATCGTGATCGTCACCCACAACCTTCAACAGGCCGCGCGTATTTCTGATTACACCGCGTTCATGCTGCTGGGCCGGCTTGCGGAGATGCGCCCGACTAACGAAGCATTCCTCAATCCCGAAACCGATGCAATGCGCGACTACGTAACAGGCCGGTTCGGATAACCTCAGGCCGCTCCATGTTTTCGAGGGCTTTCCCGCAGCAGCCGACCGCCTATCTCCAGCGATCCTGTCTGGCACGTCCTCGACCACATTGACGACTCAGACCACTACATCCTCGGCGGCTGCGCAGAGGATCTGTGGTTAGGCGAGTCAGCTCTCGCTCAGCTCGTTCCAGGCATCAGGGGGCGGATCGCATATAGCGGCATCAGCTTCGGCGGCGGCATCGGCGCCCTGGCGATCACGCCTTCGACGAGCGCATCGCTCGCGGTCATCCTCGCGCTGCCGACAGTCGGCAACGGGCGCTTCCCCGGGTAGGCTGAGAGACGACCTTTCCCGGACAGCGACTGCCGCGTCGGCCGCCTGCTTGCCGAGAAGGCTGTACCCATCAACTCCACATCTTGGATGGCCGAACATCGAGGAAGATGGCGCCGCTTCATGTTCGACCCGCGTACGCTCGGTCTGCACCGAACCCTCTAAAACAATGCCGTTCGGGAAAAATCGGACCTGGCGAACCGATGGTGCGGCGCTTGGGTGGGATTCGCCAGCGTCAGCGCTTTCTCCGAGACTTATGCGTTAGACCTGGCCTTGGCGATTTGCCGATCAATCCGCTCGACGAGCTTGTCGTGACGCTTGCGGACCGATGCTACGATCGCGTCCACTTGCTTCTCTTTGATTTCAGGGAGCGCGCGCATGCCCGCCTCCGTGGTCATCATATGTTCATTCAATGCGTCCTTTATGCCATGCAGGTAGGCGAGACGCATTTCACTCTTTTTTTGGTGTACGGGCTCCATGATTGGCGAGCCCATAACGCAAGTGATGAATCCTGGATAGCCAAACTACCGTTTCCGGACTGTTGGCCAGATATGTGACGGTGCAAGCTGTTCCGCTGCCCCTCGGTCCATCGGCTCCGACTGCTGTGCGCACGAACGCCGGATTGAGATGCAACGCTGACGCACGGGGCCGCCACGCAATAGCAATTGTCGAATCGATCCGAGGGCGATGACCTCGGAGTGATTACATGCCGGGCTACAACCTTGCTCTCAGCGAACGGATGAGTTGGCTTAGACCCTCTTCGGCGACGGCGTTTGCAGCTTCATCAACGGCGAACCATCGCTTTTCGCGTTCATGCTGCTCCGGCCGGCTCGGCGCGGTTTCGATCACCGCCAGCGGGAACACGCCGGCGCGGGTGGTGCGCTGTCGTCCATCCTTGCAGTGCTTCGTGCAGGTGAACACGCCGAGCGCCTTGCGTTCTATCGTGCTGCTCACAAATGCTTCCCGCGCGGGTTCTCATAAGGCCGGAGACCGGGAAGGGATTTCCCTTCGTTATTATCCAGCGTTTCGTATCACGCGAGGTAATCAGCAATATGCGAGCGCCTCGTCTTGCGCGTGGCGATATGGAAGAGCGGCGAACATGTGCTCCCGCTTCCGCCGATGATCACATCGGGTTGTCGAGACTGAACAGATCGCGATCCTCGTCATAGGCAAAGACTTCGGCGTAGCGGCCCCAGTGGGTCACCGCACGCAGCGTCTGATCAGCATAATCTTCCGACATGTGATCCTCGAGTTCGTCGCGGAAACGGCGCGCTGGTGCCTCGTGGCTAGACCTATCATCGAGAATCCGTCGGATATGCTGGGCAAGCGGCACATGGGCGAGAAGCGCTTGGGCGAAAATTGCTTTGCGCCGATCGACGTCCGCGTTCGCGTATTGGCGCGACGCCGGCGTCAATTTCACGTCGCCCCCCGACAAATCCGCAAAGCGCATGAGCTGAAGCGTCTCCGCGATAGGGAAGAGCTCGTCAATCTCGAGCTGGAGCGAGTCCGCGAGTTCCGCCATGCTTGCGTTGCCGTTGAAGGGCGCGGCATCGACTTCCTCGATCAGGCCGGCCATCGCATTGGTCGACACGATCGGCAGCGACATTGTGATGCCGGTCCCGGGGAACAGACCATCCTTCCCTGGAAGGGCGACCGGCCTTGCGGTCATCTGGGCATAGATAGCGTCGACAAGCGCGCGAAACGGCGGATCGAGCCGATCACGTGGCTGCGGCAGATCGACGGTAATTTCCGCCGCGACCCGCCCGGGGTTCGATGAGAAGACCAGGATGCGATCGCACATCAGCACGGCTTCCTCGATATTGTGCGTGACGATCAGGATCGACTTGATCGGCATTCGCCCTTCCGACCACAGATCGAGCAGATCGGTGCGCAATGTCTCGGCGGTGAGGACGTCCAGCGCCGAGAACGGCTCGTCCATGAGCAGCAGCGACGGGTTGACCACGATCGCGCGCGCCAGGCCGACGCGCTGCCGCATGCCGCCTGATAGCTCTTTTGGATAGGCATTCTCAAACCCGTCGAGGCCGATCAGATCGATTGCGGCAAGCGCCCGGGTACGGCGCTCTGCGGGGGGCACGCGCTGCGCCTCGAGACCAAGTTCCACATTTTGGAGCACGGTGAGCCACGGAAAGAGAGCGAACGTTTGGAATACCATCGAAACACTCGGCGCCCTGCCGGATGCGTCTGGCAGCAGCACTACCTCGCCCTCGCTTGGACGAATGAGGCCGGCGATCGAGCGAAGCAGCGTTGACTTACCGGATCCCGACCGGCCTAGCAGACCGACGATCTCGTATTCGTCGAGGGTCAGATCGACGTTTTCGAGTACCTGGCCCGTAGCCCCGGAGCGGCCGTAGCTGTGGCTGACGCCCCGTACCTTGACGAGTGGGCGAGCGGTCGGCGCGATGGTGGCCATGGGAGTAACTCCGGTCTTGAGACATCAGGCGAGGCGGAGGCGGCGTTCGGCAAAGGCGTACATCGGTCGCCACACGAGCCGGTTGAATGCGATCACGAACACCGACATCGTGGCGATGCCAAGCGCAACACGCGGATAGTCGCCGGCCACGGTCGCGTCGGCGATGTAGGAGCCGAGCCCTGCCGCCTCGAGATGGCGATTGCCCCACGAGACCGCTTCGGCAACGATGCTGGCGTTCCAAGACCCGCCGGACGCGGTCAGCGCGCCGGTGACGTAGTATGGGAAGATCGCCGGCAGCGCGACGCTGCGCCACCACTGCCAGCCCTTCACTCCGAACATCGAAGCCGCCTCGCGCATGTCGGTCGGGATGACGCTTGCTCCGGCGATGACGTTGAACAGGATGTACCACTGCGTGCCCAGCACCATCAGCGGCGATAGCCAGATTCCGGGGCTGAGATGCCAGCGCACGATCGCCAGCACCGCGAACGGAAACAGCACGTTGGCCGGGAACGCGGCGAGGAACTGCGCGACAGGCTGGAGCCGTTCGGCCCAGCGCGGACGCAGTCCGATCCAGACGCCGATCGGGACCCAGATCACGCTCGCAACCGCGATCAGGACGATCACGCGTAGCAGCGTCAGGCAGGCGTAGCCGATCGCGATGACAGCGTCGCTCCAGCTCAGCGTACGGCTCACGTAATCGATGATCAGCCATGTCGCAGCAATCAGCGAGATCCCGACCAGCGCCTTCCAGAGGATATTGCCGATCGGGCTGGCTGCGCGTTCGACCGGGGCCGACTTTGCGCCGGGCATGCGATCGAGCATCATCAGCACCCGGCCGAGGCCGAGCAACGGCATCATCAGGACCTTGAGCATTCTCGTACGGCGGAACAGGTCGTAGGCCCAAGAGCCGGGCTGCTCGGCACTTGCGGTCTGCTCGAAACGATAACGGTCGGCCCATGCGACGATCGGGCGGAAGAAGAGCTGATCGTAAAGCAGGATCAGCACCCCCATTGCGCCCACAGCCCATGCGACGGCGCGCGCATCCTGCTTCTCGATGGCGAGCGCCAGCCAGGAGCCGATGCCCGGCAGCGCCACGGTGGTGTTGCCGACCGTGATCGCCTCCGAGGCGACGACGAAGAACCAGCCCCCCGACATCGACATCATCGCGTTCCAAACGAGGCCGGGGATAGCGAACGGCAGCTCGAGGCGCAGGAAGCGGCGCATCGGCGATAGCCCGAACCCGCGCGACACCTCCTCGAGATCGGACGGCACCGAGCGCAGCGACTGATAGAAGCTGAACGCCATGTTCCAGGCCTGACTGGTGAAGATCGCGAACACCGCTGCGCATTCGACGCCGAGTTGCTGGCCCGGAAACAGATGCATGAAGAAGGTGACGGTGAAGGTGAGGAAGCCGAGGATCGGCACCGACTGCAGGATGTCGAGCGCCGGCACGATGATCTGTTCCGCCCGCTTGCTGCGCGCCGCCATCGTCGCGACGATCAAGGTGAAGATCAGCGAGGCGAGAAGAGCGGCGAACATCCGAAGCGTGGTGCGCAAGGCGTACGAGGGCAAATTCCGGGGATCGAGCGCGACAGGCGTGATCGAAAGCCGTGAGAGCGGCTCCGCAACGCCGACGGCGCCGCGCACGACCAGAACCGCTCCTCCGGCCAAGAGGATGAAGGCAATCAGGTCGGCCATGTTCGGCGGCGTTACGCGCAGGATTCGAGAGAAGGGTCGAACCGCGCGAGCGGGAAGGCTTCGTGCTTTCATATCTTACCCGGGCAAGGCCATCGCTGGTTCTCCAGGCTAGACTGAGATCAGTCCCGCGCGAAGACCGCCGATGGCCGTCGATTGCTATCGCTTGGCATGGTTATTGTGACATCTGTGTGACCCTCGGCACTCGGGGCTGGCCTGGCTCCATTGCTCTCCGCCGAACGTATCGTTCATGGCGACATCCCTGCGCGTACAAACAAGCCTGTTGCCCGCGGTGTTTCTCTAGGCGCAGATGGCGGCTTCCGAAACAAGCAGCCGTTGGCAGACTTGCGGGGAACGACCGGCACCGGCGCACTACGGCCGTCGACCCTGTACGGCCCTTGTGCCCCTTAAAGAGACGTTCAGCGCCCTCCCTAGCACCAATCCCTTGACGCCCATTCAGGTGCATGCGGGCTGTTCTGCGCGACCGCAGACCGCCAAAAACAATGGCGAGTGGTTGAAAAAGGCCAGTCAGCGCACGCCGATTGTATCGGAGTAAAACCGATGATCTCCATTCCGTTCCCCGGCATGCTCGACCGCGTCAAGGAAGGCGGCGATGGGCTTGCTGCTCTTCCGCTCACGCAGGCAGCAGACGTGGATCGATGTGACGACAGGCTCACCTTCGATCATGAGCGGGTGCAGCCGTTCGTCTGAGATGTATTCCGATTGGGACACGGTTCCCACACCCAGGCCCCGGGCCACCGCTTCGCGCAGGGCTTCGCGGCTCCCAATCTCCATTGCCACGCGCGGACTGAGCGAGAGCCTTGCAAAGCCTTCGTCGAGCGCCCGGCGGGTCGTCGATCCGGGTTCGCGCATGAGCAGGCGTTCGCGGGCCAGTTCCTTCAACGAGACCGACGCCTGCCGGGCAAGCCGATGATCCCGATGGACGAAAGCGATAACCGGGTACGTCGCATAGGGCCTCATGTGGAAGCGTTCGTCGGATACGGCTTTCGCGATGACGCCGATCTCGCAGGTGTAGTCCTCCAGATCGCGGAGCACGCTCTCCGAATTGCCCAGTCGCATAGACAGGTGCATGTCCGGATACCGGTTGTGATAGACCTCGATCATCTCGATGACATGATAGGGGCTCACCGCACCCAGACGCAGCGAGCCGCGGCGCAAGGCACCGCCTTCGCCGAGTATCAGCCGCGCGTCGTCCTCAAGACCGATCATGCGGCGCGCGATTTCCAGGAACTCTTCCCCAACGGACGTCAGTTCGACGCGCCTGCCGCGACGTTCGAACAGCTCGACGCCGTGCTCCTGCTCGAGCGCTTGGATCTGCGAGGTGATCGTGGTCTGGCTCGTCTGCAGGACGCGAGCAGCAGCGGTGAAGCCGCCATGACGCACGACAGCGAGAAAGCTTCGGATCTGCGTCAGTGTCATGGTCGGACTCAGCGAAAAATTCGATGGATCGAACGTATAAGCACGGCGCTTTCGATGCAATTCCCGTCATACGTCGCGCTTAAAGCGCATGCCGTTCCCTGATTTGGATCGGCCGAAAATGATGCACGTCGACACAGCCCTGCCAGCGCCTTACCGCATGTACGACGGTCCGTTGACTACGGCGATCTTCGATTGGGCCGGCACGGTGCTCGACTTCGGATGCCTCGCGCCGGTCAAGGCGTTCGTTGCCGCGTTCGAGCAGCACGGTGTCGCCATTTCCGAAGCCGAAGCGCGCGTGCCGATGGGGGCGGCCAAGCGCGAGCATATCGAACAGCTCCTCGCGATGCCGGCGGTGCAGGAGCGCTGGACCCGGCATCACGGTGCTGCTTCGACCCAGGCCGATGTCGGCGCGCTCTATGCGGTGTTCCTGCGCAGCGATGCCGAGAACGTCGCTCGTTATAGCGACCTCATCCCCGGTGCGCTGGAGGCGATCGATGCCCTGCGTGCCCGAGGAATCGCGATCGGAAGCACAACCGGCTATCCGCGCGAAGTGATGACGGCGCTCGTCCCGCTCGCGCACGCGCAAGGCTATCGGCCCGATCACCTCTGCACCGCCAGCGACGTCGCGCGGGGGCGGCCTTGGCCCGACATGGTGCTCGCCAATGCCGTCGCGCTCCGAGCGCCCGATGTGCGGGCCTGCGTGGTCGTCGATGACAGTCCCAGCGGCCTTGCGTCCGCCCGCGCAGCCGGGATGTGGGCGGTCGGGATAGCGGCCAGCGGCAATGAGGTCGGGCTGTCGCTCGCCGACTGGTCGGCTCTCGATGATACTGCACGCCGTGAGCATCTCGCCCCGGCTCGCGAGCGCCTGCACGCCGCTGGGGCGCAATTCGTGATCGACAGCCTCGCCGACCTGCTTCCCGTCATCGACGCGATCGAACAGCGCCTGCGCGCGGGCGCCGCGGCATGACGGGCTGGACCTTTCACAATCCGGTCAACGTGACCTTCGGCATCGATGCGTTCGACGGGATCGGGCGCCTGGCCAATGGCCGCAGCTATGTCCTCGTCACTTACCCGGGCTCGCTGTTCGAGCGGCTTGCCGAACGTGTCGCGGCTTTGGCGGGCACGCCGCTCGCCGTCATCGACGCGATTGAGCCCAATCCTTCACTCGCCAGCCTCAATTCGATTTGTGCGCAGCTCGGCGCCTTGCCCCAACCGCCGGAATTGCTGATCGCGCTGGGCGGTGGCTCGGTGATCGATTCTGCGAAGTTCCTAGCCGCCGGGCACGGCCAGTGGCAGCCGGTCCTCGACTATATCGAGAATGGGCGTTCCATAGGGTGCGCAGCGCTACCCATCCTTGCGATCCCGACCACGTCGGGAACCGGAAGCGAGGTCACCAGCTGGGCGACGGTCTGGGACCCGGAGAGAGACCGCAAGCTCTCGCTCGCCAGTGCCGACCTCTATCCCGAGACGGTGGTGGTGGACCCCCGGCTGGTCGTCGGCCTGCCGTGGCAGATCACTCTTTCCAGCGGTCTTGATGCGCTTTCGCACGCGCTCGAAAGCCTCTGGAACGTCAACGCCAACCCGGTAACGCGCGGCTTCGCCATTCCCGCCGCACGCGACATCATGGACGCGCTGGTCCGGTTGCACGATGATCTGGATGACCTCGATGCACGCAGCCAGGCCGCGTTCGGATCGCTTCAGGCCGGCCTCGCCTTTTCCAACACCAAGACCGCGCTCGCGCACAATATCTCCTATCCGATCTCCCTCAGGCACGGCGTCGCGCATGGCATCGCCTGTTCGTTCTGCCTGCCCGATGTCATGGCCGCCGCGCTCGGCACGGATCCGGTCTGCGATGCCGCGATCGGGCAGATCTTCGGCGATATCGCCTCGGCGCCTGCGCGCCTGCGCGCTTTCCTCGATACGATGGGCATCGCCGGTGATCCGGCCGACTACGGCATCGGCCCGGGCGAGTGGCGGGAGATCGTCACGGATGCCTTTGCCGGGCCACGCGGCCGCAACTTCATCGGATCGATCGACCGCTTCCCATTCGGCTCGCCGGTCCTCGCTGCCGAAAGGACATGATGATGGCGCCGACCCAAGTCGTCCGGACGGACGCGTTGACCCGCCTCGACAACATGCCCTGGACGCGTTTCCACACGACGCTCACGATCGCGCTGGGGATCGGCTGGGCGCTCGATTCCTTCGAAACCAACATCATCGGCAGCGTCTTCGCGGTGCTCAAGGCGCAGTGGCACCTGACTTCGGCGCAAGGTTCGCTCGCCGTGAGCGCCTGGGTGGTCGGCATGCTGATCGGGGCGATCGGTTTCGGCTATCTCGCCGACCGTTTCGGTCGCAAGCGCCTCTTCCTGGCGACACTGCTCTGGTACGCGCTCTTTAGCATCGGCACGGTCTTCTCGTGGGACTACAATTCGTTCCTGTTCTTCCGCGTGATGACGGCGCTTGCGGTGGGCGGCGAATATTCCGCCGTCACCGCCACGATGGGAGAGTTCTTCCCGAAAGCGCATCGCGGACGCACCGATGCACTGATCCTTTCCGGCTTCCCCCTGGGCGCGATGGCATCTGCCGGAATTACCTGGATCCTGCTTGATCAGCTGCCACCCGGAATCGCGTGGCGTCTGGGTTTCGGTTTCGGCACGACGCTCGCGCTCCTGTTCTTCTGGATACGCCGCACGGTGCCGGAATCGCCGCGCTGGCTTCTCCAGCAGGGCCGCATCGACGAGGTCGAGCGGATCGTTGACCAGATTGCGGCGAGCGCGGCGAAGCAGGGTTTCGTCCGCGAGGCTGGGCGGCGCTATCCCCTTACGGAATACGCTCCGCAGCAGGCTGCCGTCTTGCGCAACCTGCGCACGCTGCTCGGAGCCTACCGGGCGCGCTGTGCGCTTGCCAGCGCGCTGAACTTCTCCCAGGCCGCGGTGGTCTACGGCGTGCTGTCGCTGATGGCGCTGGTCATCCTGCCCTATCTGAAGGTGCCGGCGGCCGACATGCCGCTCTACTACGTCTTCGGTAACGCGGCCGCCTTGCTGGGCGGACTGACCGGAGCATACATGGTCGATGCCTGGGGACGGCAGAAGTCGCTCGTCGCCAGCTACAGCCTCACCGTGCTCGCCGTGATCCCGCTTTATGCGATCATGAACCTGCCGGCGGTGGTCCTGAGCTATTGCCTGATCCAGTTCGGCGTCACCTGGGCCTACATCACCGCTTATGTCGTCTCGGCCGAAGTGCTGCCCACGCACGCCCGCGCGACCGGCCTCGGCATATCGGTCGCGGTTGGAAGAGTCGGCGCCATGTTTGCACCGGTTCTGTTGACTTCGGCTTACCAGAGCTCGGGTACGCCGGCATTCGCGCTGCTCACGCTGATCCTGCTTGCGCTGCCTGGCCCCGTTGCCGCATTTGTATGGTGGTGGCTGGGCAAGGAGACCCGCGACATTTCACTGGAAGAAGGCAGCGTCGCGCCGTCGCTGCAGTCTCATCTCCCGTTCGAGGCAAGCAAAGCACCTCTCGCAGGGGCGGGTTAGAATTCACCGCGCTGCGATCTTTTGCGCACGTGAAGGTAACCGGTTTTCCCCATCCACCATCGTCGTTTACGTTGGAATCCGACTCTCGATGGGGGCGGGGCTAACGCCTGACTTTGGCCGACGCCTCCAGAAGCTCCATCGCTGAGATGACCCATAAGTCGACATCTAAAGGCACTTTCGAGCCTTCCCAAACCGGCCGTTCGTTCATCTCGAGCAACGGCAAGTTTCGGCGCGCCAGCAGAGCCGGTGAAATGGTATGCGGTGGTGCGAAGCAGTAAGTCTGCTACCAATTTACAATCTGCGGAAAACTGCCGTTTCCCTATGGCTCATTGACGATGAGATCGTTCTGGACATCGACAATGCCCTCATGGGCCCAAGCAGCGGCGGCAGCCATGCGCCGTTCTCGCGACGAGCGAACCTGGCCTGAGAGAACCACTTTCCCATTTTGTATCGACACGTTGATGGTATGCGGATCAAAGAACCACGAATGACCGAGCGCATGGCCAATATCATCGCTCAAAAGTTCGGTGTCGGGTGCGTGTTCATGGACCATCAGCTGTGCCTTCCAATTCGGATACAACGCTACCTAGCGGAAGTTTAAGACATATCGGTGATGAATGCATCGCATTGCAAACGTCCCTTCGTTGCGCTCTCTGGAATCTGAATGGCCGCCGTCGGGTGCGACCTTGGTACACGTTCGCGAGCGCCTTCGAATGGCGCGACCGTCATCGCGGCGGTGATGGGACCAGATGACGTCTATCAAGGCCGGATCTGGGAGGTCAATGTCTTCTGCGAACCCGCCCATGGATTGATCGTCGCCAAGATCGAGCATCCCCGATGCCGAGCAGCTCGTCTCCATTCACGGCTGGAGTGGGTCCGAAAGTACCGACGATCCGCGCTATCCCAGGTCGGCGACCGTTAAGGCACCGCATGAACTGCTCGAGAACCAGCCTCTGTGGGAAGAGCTATGGCTGTTCAGTTCATCGCCAGAAGCGCTTCATTCCGATTAGATCATGATGGGCGTGTTCGGCGTCGGCCAGCAGGTGCTTCCTATCGCTCTTCTTGCTGGCCGCGAGGATCGCATCGGCATCGGCTATGCCCAATTCCTCGAGCAACGCGCGCCCGCTGGCGAGGTCGTTCAGATGGCCGAGCGCGGTCTGGAGATCCTCTATTGCTTCGAGAAATGCTTCGCGACGATGTACCGCCTTTTTGCCCGGGTAAAGATCCGCAAAGAATTCCGCCGTGTAGCGCAGTTTCTTGCCGACAATCCTAACCCGGTGGCGCTCATGTTCGTTGAGTTTGGCAAGATGCTTGCCGCGACGCTTGATCTTGCGTCTGAGCTGATCCAGCATCTCAGCCGCAGTCTCCCGCGCGGGGGCCTCCCGAAGCTCGATCGTATCGTCACGCTTTCGCCATCCGCCGATCGATAGCCATTCGACGAAATCAAGCATGAGCCCGCGGACGGCGTCCGAATTCAGCGTTTGCTCGACGGTGTCATAGCGCTGGGTTCGCGCGGCGTGCAGGCGCTCGAGTGCCTGCTCATGGTCGATCTTCTCGATCATCACATCGACATCGCGAACCTTGCCAAGCGTTCCGGCAAGTGAACGGAAGTCCGACTGGAAGCGGTCGAGATCCGGGCCCGCCAGCATATCTTCGAACGTAGACAGAGCCGAGCGGAGCCGGCGCAGCCCCACGCGGGCCTGATGCAGCGATGCAGGTGATCTGGAGGAAAGAAGATTGTCCTCGTTAAGCCGGAACTGGCGGATGCAGGAGCCTGCCACTCTCTCGAAAAGGCTCGCGGTATCGCCGCCGCGCGAGAGCGCGATCGGCTCCGCCTTCACCGACCGCGATCGCTTACCCGCGAGAAGCGCATAGCCGCGTTCGCTCTTGGTCTGCACGCCAAGGCGGACCGGAACGAGGGAGGCCAAATGCTGCGCCAGATCGAACAGCGCCTCGCGGCTGCCGTCCAGCAGCTCGAGTTCGAGCTCGGAGATGGGTGCGGCCTTGTCACCGACGACGGCTCGGCCCCGATCGGCCACGAGTTCGATGCGGCCCGTTCCGTTCTGATGAACAACGGTGGTTCGATTGATTTCGACCGTGAAGGCCGGGGCGAGGCTTTCCGCCGTCCTGTCGGTCAGCGTCTCGGCAAGCGCTGGCGCTGCATCGTCAAGCACCGGCGTGTCGCTTTCCAGCGCGCGCTCCCACTCGCCTCTCGCGAAGAGGCTGGCGGCAGCGTTGCTTTCGGTCTTGATGGTCTGGATCCGCTTGCCGGCCGAGGTTCGGATACGCAGCGACAGGCCGGCGGCTTTAAGCGCCTGTGTCTCGGTATCGAAATAGACCGAGAGCTGATCCCGCGAAACGGGATCGTGATCAGCGAAGATGGGATCGGCGAGCAATGTCGCGATGTCTGCCAGGCCAAGCTGGAGCTTCAGCTCGACCTCTTCTGCGTCGCTCACGCTGCTCTCCTCCGGGTTGAGACCAACCTTAGCGCATGATGGGAGAAGAAGCTCCCATTGTCCGATACGTGGACGAAGCCGCGGGCGCCGCAATTTCTTTTCACTGGCGGAACCGTCCAATCGTCACAATCGCTTGATAGGGCAGGAGACCAGCCTCGGCCCGAGGCAGGTCAGGCGAATGCGAGTATCGGTCGATCAAACAGTTTGGTGCTCTCCCTTATCGCAGCGAAGATGACGGGACGCTTCGCATCTTGCTGATCACCTCGCGCGACACGCGCCGCTGGATCATCCCGAAGGGAAACCCGATCAGCGGCCTTCGCCCTCACGAGACTGCAGCACAGGAAGCGTTCGAGGAGGCCGGGGTCCGGGGTGCAGTGAACCGTACCGCCTTGGGCGCGTTCACGTACACCAAGCACGGCAAAGACGGCCGGCAGCGCAGTGCGCATGTCAGAGTCTATCCGCTCGCGGTGACCGAGATCGCGGAGACGTGGCCCGAACAGCACGAGCGGGAACAGCGCTGGTTCGAGGTTCATGCGGCCGCCGATGCGGTTGACGAGGAAAGTCTCCGCCATCTTATCCGCGGCTTCCCGGCGCGGGTCTAGCAGGGCAGCGACTCGCTGACCCGCTACTTCTTCCTGGATTTCTTCGGCCGGGATTTGGTCTTCTTGTCCTTGCCGAGGGCATGAGCCGCGACCGCCTTGATCTGTTCGATCGTCGGCACAATTCGATCGGCAAGGATGTCGGCCGCGAGAGTCGTGATCGCTTCGGTCGTGTGCCTCGCGAACTGCGCGATCCCTGACGTTGACGCTTCCGCTTTGGCCGGCTTGGACTTCGGGTCCTTCTTCGGCTTGGCGACAGAGACGGTCTTTACCGATGCAGCTTTCGGCTTCTTGGCGTCCTTACCGGTCTTGATGTCCTTGTTCGTGCCTTGAACGGTGCTGCCTATCTTCGACTTGGCAGGCGCCTTGGGCTTTGCGGGCGCCTTCGCGGCCGGCTTGTCCGCAGGCTTGGCCGAGGTTTTCGCCATGGCATTTCCGCTCCCTCGATCGGATTATCGTGTGTCCGCGATGGTAACATAACACGGGAGTGACCGGCTCGTCGAATGATCCCATATCCCGCCCCCCACCAGCAAGCCTGAGCAATTCCGGCCCGGCACGTTCCGGGGGCAGGCACGGGATAGCTTCCGTTCGCAGGCGTCGTTGCTCACGACCAAGCCCATCACACCAAACCGCTCGCTTGCCTTAGCCATCGAAGGGGGCAGCGACGGCGCATTCACCAACGTCAGGCGCAGAGCGAGCATCTGACTACCGAAGCTATCCGAAAGAAGGTTCAGTCAATCGCGCCTGCGCGTCGTAGCGGCGATGCGATTACCCCGCTCCAGCGCAACCCCCGCGATTGCCCGGCCAGCCTTGCTTCCGCGCCGGTGACCGGCCAAGCCTTAAGCTTCTTTGCGCAACGGTTGCGGCGCACCGGTGCCCATGTACTCGGCCAGCGTCTTGTGGAAATTGTAAACCGGCACTTCCTGGCGCGGGTTTGGCCGCGCGCCTTTGAAGCCGCGCGATTTCATGCCCCGTTGGACGTAGGGCATATTGCCGAAATCCTGCTGCAGCACCTCTGGCCAGCGCGGATCAGTTGGATCGGGCACGTTGACCCACTCGGTGCTCGGCGCCTCCCCCTCTCCGTAGCGCTCGATCACATAGGTCTCGAAGATGCAGCTATTGGGGTCCGCACCATTTGGTCGCGCGCGGTAGCACAGTGCGTAGGTGATCCCCTGCAGGATTACGGCGTTAGGGAAAACGTGCCAGTCGTGTCCCGTCTCAGGCAGTAGATCGGGATCGAGCTCGGGCCAGGTGATGCCGCGCTCGGCGTCGATTTCCTGCGCTACCTGATTGAAGCGCTCCGCCACCACGTCCGCAGGCGTTCCGGGCGGCAGTTCCTCGACCACTCGGGCGGCGGCGGCAAGCATCGTGTCGGTGGTGCAGGAATTGACCCCTTCCATGATCGCATTGAGCGATTCCGAAAGCGTGACGCGCGGGTCGCGTACATCGGGTGGCTGGATGGAAGAGTCACACGTCTGCGTACCTGGCTTGCCTGGCCCGTTGCTGATTGCCGGACCGTGCCAGGCATGTTTGCCCGCGGTGCGGCACCAATAGAATGGCGTTGTTCCCCATTCGCAAAGCTGCGGATGCGATATCGCAGCGTGATGACTCTCGTTGAACGCTTCGAGCGCGGTTTTCCAGTTGCAGGGAAAGACCAGCCACTGCCGCCAGCGATAGCGCATCTTCTCGAGCTGATAGGGATCGAGCAGGGTGGCGACCGGCTCGAGGTAATCACGCAGCGGCTCACTGTCCGGATCCATGTTGACCCATATCCATCCGCCCCAGCTCTCGACCTTGACGGGCTCTAGGCTGGTGTTCTCATTCGTGAGGTAGCCGTCGTAACCCTTTCGATCGTTGATGAACGCAGTCTCGCCGGTGATCTTCCAGCGCCAGCCGTGAAACCTGCAGATGAACTGCTTCGCGTTGCCGCAGCCTTTGGTGATCTGGCGTCCACGATGCTGACAGACGTTGTAGAATGCCTGGACCTCGTCAGGCGCGGTGCGCACGACGATGATGGACTCGTCTACGATGTCATAGGTTACGTAATCGCCGACGTTGGGGATCTCCTCCTCCCGGCACGCCTGCTGCCAGACCTTGCCCCAAAGGTGTTCGCTCTCCCGTGCGGCATATTCGGGCGAAGTATAGGCTTCTATCGGGATGAGCGCGGGAGCCACAGGACGCATGTCGATCCCGGTCGGAACCTCGGCGTCCTCGAACGCGATCTGGCCTGCATGCCCGGCTTCCATCATTTGCCTCTCCAACGTATTTTTCGGTATCTTCAGCCGAACTTGTCGGCATGTGAAGCAAAATAAAGCGTAAAATCATTTGCATGGCAGGAGCGATGCTGGAGCAAATCGTCCGGGGTTGATTTCATAAACTGCAGCGAGGATCGTGACAGAGAGAATAACGAGGAAGGAGAATGACGTGCTCAGAACAGCCCGCTACGGCACGCGCGACCTGGACAGGGCACGCACCTTCTACGACGCAGTGACTGCGCTTCTCGACGCCAAGCGAGTCCTCGATATGAACAACCTGAGCGGTTACCAGGGACCGAACGGCGGAATGTTCGTCATCGGTGAACCGCTGCAGGGTGAGCCGACATCTGGCAACGGCACGCAAGTCGTGTTCGAGGCGCCGAGCCGCTCTGCTGTCGATGCCGCTCATGCCAAAGCGCTCGAACTCGGCGGGACGTGCGAGGGCCCTCCAGGCTTGCGCGGACCCGCGGAGATGAACTTCTACGCAGCCTACTTTCGCGATCCCGAGGGCAATAAGCTCGTGATCGTCAAACAAGGATCGGAATAGCCGTGCTCGAACAGCGCCCGATCGGTCTGTGCTGGGGCACGATCCACCAGGCCAATCTCGAACAGACGATCGAGCTTGCTGCTCGCCATGGCTTTCCCACGTTGCAGATCCCGCCCGACATCCTGCTCGAGCACGGCGACGCGGTCGCGATCCGCCGCCAGTTGCGCGACGCCGGGATTCAGGTCCGCCTCATCGACGCAATCACCGCCGGCCTACCCGGCGTCCGCACCGAACCGGTCGTATTCCGTGGCCGGGAAATGCCGCGCCACGACGCTGCTGCCTGCATCGAGGTAGCCAACGCGCTCGAGGCTCCGCTTGTGAATATCTCGCATTATCTCGGCTCTCCTGTCCCGCTCGAGCAAATGGCGGAGGGTGTGGCCAGCGTCTGCCGTCTGGCGGCCGCGAATGGCGTGACGATCGTGCTCGAGTTCGTTCCCGACAGCGGCATTCGCACCATGAACGAGGCGGCCGAAATCGCGCTTGCCAGCGGTGAGGCCAATTGCAAAGTACACCTCGACACTTGGCACTTGGCCCGTACCGGCGGTTCAGCCGAGACAATCCGGCAGCTTTCGCCAGGCGTGATCGGCGCCTTTCAAATCTCGGACAGAAAGACACCGGACACTGGCGCAGCCTACGTCCCTATGTCGGGGCGGCTACTTCCCGGCGAGGGCGAACTGCCACTCAAAGAGATCGTTGCCGCAGCGCTCGCAAATAGTCCTGCCCTGACGATTGAGGTCGAAGTGTTCAGCGAAGAGCTTGCCGCAATGTCCCCTGACGATGCCGCGAAGAGGGTTGCCGATGCGGTAGCGAACTGGCGTGCAGATGTGATTGGTTAAGCCAGCGCGCGCCATGATAGCAGCCCGATGTCTCATGATCATCATTAACGGTGCTGAGCGGTCAACGTGGGCCGATTGCATCCGGCAAGTTCCGGCGCTGCCGTGCGATAGCTGCCGTTAGACCGCACGGTGGCGACTGAGCGTGCGGCGATGCGTGAGGGGGAGGATAGGACTCAATGAAAGTCGACCGATGGCAGAAGACTACGCTCACGGACGGCGTGATGGACTGCGAATGGCTTTGGGCCATCCGAGCGGCGGAAGATGCAAAGTGGGTGGCATTGCTTCGCAAAACCCCGTCATGGTGTACGGATTCCGTCTGTGAGGTGCGTTTCAAGGCGCTGAAGGCGGCGAAGCGGCAACCACGCACCGTGCTGAACCGCCTGACTCCTAAAATCACAGGAAGCATCAATCGCGAGTTGGCAACGGCGCTGGATGAGACCGGACCGTGACCGGCTCCGGTGTCGAAAAGGCGAGTGCCATGATTGTATCGCTGCTCGCCAAGCGCGCGGCCGACGCAACCCTTTGCCCAAGCGAAGTGGCCCGAGCGATGGCACTCGAAAACCACAGTGGCGAATGGCGCACCGCGATGCCACTCGTTCACGAGGCGGTTGATGGACTGCTGCATACCGGAGCCGTGCGATTGAGCTGGAAAGGTAAGCCTCTGGAAACCCGCACTGGCCCCTATCGGATTATTCTCGGCAAAGGCGTGTAGTGAAAGGCTAGCGCCTACTCCCGCAGGCTGCGCCTGGATCGCGGATATCACTGTTACGGTCACGATGCTGCAAACCGGTCGCCCGTCGCGAGGTATGCGCCAAGCCCCGAGGTTTATCGTGCTGGGCCGCTTGGCGCTCGTCTTTCACCGTAAAATGAATGCGATAGATCGCGAGACCAGGACGATGGCCGATGGTCAATGCCGAAACAGAGCTGCTCCTGCGAGAATTGGTCGACGAGCAGCACATCACCGAAGCGTTATACACTTACTTCCGCGCGGTCGATCGTATCGACCGTGAACTGGGTTACTAACACCAGGCGTATAGAAGTCTCGAAGCTCACGGTTCCACGCCAGCGTCGCCACCACGGGGATCCATGACCATCGCTGTCAGCGGCCAGAGAAAAGCCCGACATTCAAGGTCGCTTACTGAAACCGGAGATGTCGTCCAGAAGCTTCTCAAGATCAGCCAATCGAAATGGCTTGGTGAGGCGAGGCAATTTTTCCGCCTCAGTTTCTGATAGTTTCGCAAATCCCGTAATCAAAGCCACGGGAAATTCCGGCCGGGCATCTCTTACCCGCTCGATGAGTTGCGAGCCGGTCATGCCTGGCATCATGTAGTCGGTCAAAAGGACGTCGATATCTTCGTAAGTCGATAACACTTCCAGCGCCTCGAAGCCTGAGGAGGCTTCTATGACGTTGTGTCCCATTGTTTCGAGCATGTCCGCGGTGCCCATGCGAACGAGCGGCTCGTCATCGACCAGCAGGATAGTGAGAGCCTTACCTTCCGTTCGCCCAGTCGCCTGGACGAGAGGCGAAGGTTGAGCGGCGACGGCTCTTGGTTCCGATGGAAGCCACAGGTGTGCGGTGGTGCCAAGCCCCGGTGAACTGTCGATGGTGAGCATGCCGCCCGTTTGTCTGGCGAGACCATCTACCATCGACAGCCCCAAGCCTGTGCCCGTTCCCGTTCCCGTCCTTTTCGTCGTGTAGAACGGCTCGGCGGCGCGAGCGAGCGTTTCAGCGGTCATGCCGCACCCGTTGTCGGTCACGTGCAAAGCCACGTAGTCACCGGCCTGCAGAGCGCCGCCCGGACTCACCTGCTGAACATCCGCAAATATCGTGAGCACGCCGCCATTGGGCATGGCATCTCGCGCGTTGATCGCAAGATTGAGTAGCGCGAGTTCCAACTGATTGGGATCGACCCGTACGCAGGGCAGGTCATCGGCAATCTCGATACGAACGTCCACGCCGGCCGCTGACCGAATGATCAGCTCAGTCATGTCGCGGACGAGATGAGCAAGGTCGATCGATTTGGGCACCAGAATCTGGCGACGTGCGAACGATAGCAGCTGGCTAACGAGGACGCGGGCGCGCTCCGCGGATTCCTGCGCTCCGGAAATCATCCGGGCGGCTCGGGGGTCCTCCTGATATTTTCGATTAAGCAAATCGAGTGTCCCGACGATCGGGGTCAGGAGATTGTTGAAATCGTGGGCAATGCCGCCCGTCAACTGGCTGATCGCTTCGAGCCGCTGCATCTCATAAACTTGTGTGAGCGCCGTCTCGCGATCGACAACGGCGGCTGCTATCCGCTCGGTAAGGGTAACGTTGATCCGCTCAAGTTCAGCCTCAGCGGCCTTACGTGCCGTGATATCGACAGAGGCTCCGATCAGCCCGATGGTCTCGCCAGACGCGCTGCGCCAAGGTGCCTTTGTGGATAACCAGATGGCTTGCGTTCCGTCGGGCAGACTTACCGCCTCCTCGACCTGCTCCGCGACGCCTGCCTCCATGATACGGCGATCTGTCGCCATCAAAGCCTCAGCCTGATCTTTGTCGTCAAGATACTCGACGTCGGTCTTGCCCAGGAAAAAGCTTGGCGGCTTTCCAATGAGGGCGGCGGTGCCTTGGTTGGCGGCCAGCATCCTGCCATCGCGATCTTTGGCATAAACGACACCTGGGAGAGCATCGATCACCGCACGGCTAAGGTCGCGCTCCTGTTCAAGGGCATGCTCCGCCTGGACCTGCGCAGACATCTCGATGTTGACGCCAAACCATCGGACCACCGCGCCCGTTTCGTCGCGCACGGGCTGAACCCGAGTCAGGAAGGGCCTTACGATTCCGTCTGCGCCGCGCAGTGGAAAGGTCATCTCGAACGGTACCCCGGAGATGATCGCGCCCTGCCAGCGGGTCTTAACGTCGGGCAATGATGCCGGATCGCAGACGGATTCCCAGCCGCGAGCCATCACTTTTGGTGTGCTGCCACAATAGTCGTGCCAGCGGCGATTGTACCAGGCGATATATCCGTCGCCGTTAGCGATCCAGCACAGCGTCGGAATATTCTCGGCAAGAAGCCAGAGGGTTTCGGTATCGATGGAAGACTCTGCTAGCGCGGGCAGGGGACCATCTGTAACGACTTCTGACCGCCAGAATCGGTTCTCGAATTTATTCACGATGTGTAATAGCCTTTTACAAGCATCTTTATTGAATGAATTTAGAAGAGAACTTCTTAAGAACGAAGCGCATCACATAATTTCAGTTACCAATAAATATCATTTATCTTAACTTGTGTGGTATGGAAGAATCGGTTAATCTGAAATCTCCTTCCAACAAGCGCGGCATCTGGACGGCTTCAGAAAGCCGGCATCGCCCTTGAGCGACCGCGACTGGGCGTAATAGCAGGCATCCAGCGAAGCGGTCGCCGAATAATTGCAGTGCGAGGTGTACGCGCACGCTCACATCGACCGCTGCGGGATACCTGTCGCGCGAGCCATTCGCCACTGCCAAGCCAGGCGCGGTCACTTTGCCTTGCGAACCCACTGCCTGAAATGAGACATCCTCCAATGCGAAGGCATTGCGCACCGCGACGGCATGACCCGTGTTCGTTTGGTTAAGATTGGATTTTGTGCTTTTTGCACCGCTGACATGTCAACACGCCCATAGAGGCAAACATGCGCGTCTTTCTTATGCTGCGACCCGCCTTACGTTGCTGCTGCGCAGACCAGGCGCAACGCAAAAGCACAAAGGCTGATCGGACGTGTGGTATCTGCATCTGAGAATTATCCCGCAATCGGCGGACACATGACCGCCGGCGGCGATGGCTCAACAGGGCCGACCACGACGGTCGAAGCCCGTTTACCACTGATTTCGACCTGGCTGGGTTATGCCGGCCTGGTCCCGCAGATCGCGGCGGTGACGGTCCTGGCGTCGGGTAGCGCCTATTGGCGCTTCACCGCACTGGCGCTCGCCTACGCATATGCCGCGCTGATTCTCAGTTTCCTGGGTGGGTTGTGGTGGGGGCTTGCCGCGCGGTCGGCGGGACGCGCGCCCAACTGGTCCTGGGTGGCAGCGGTCCTGCCGTCACTTATTGCACTCATGTCGGCCGTCCCCTGGGCGATCGGAGCGCCGTGGCCGGGCCCGTCGCTCGTGTGGCTTGGTCTGTCCATTCTTTGCTCGCTGATCGTCGACCGCAAACTGTCCACGCTGGGCCTGGCTCCCGTGGGCTGGATGGCGTTACGGGCGCCGTTGGCGATTGGCCTCGGCGTCCTCACGCTGGCCGCGGCGTTCCTCTAGGCACCTGTTTGGAGCCACCGAGGGGCTCGGCATCATCCGCCGCGTTGGGATTATCGCCGTGCTTTCACTTCCATCGCTTCGCCTCGAGCCGATACGCGAGACGTTGCAGTGCCGGGCGCACGCGAAGGAAGCACCGGTACGCGAACTCGAGAACCGAAAGAGTGACGGTATTGCGCGCCGCGAAGCCGAAAGGTCGCAGCACCGGGATCGCGCGCCACATCGCGGCGAAGGCGGCCGCGCCCGTCAGCAAGCGCCCGTTTTCTTCGGCATGGAAGCGGTTCAGCCGCGATGACCGCTCGGCGGGGCTCATGTCATCGGACTTGCGGACATCGACGAAACGGATGGCTCCGCCTCGATCGAGACCCCGCATCACGGCGATCTCACGGCGACAAAGCGGACAGGCGCCGTCGTGCCAAACGGTCACCGGCTGCGGGTCCGGGCGAACAGGACGCTCGGGCTGCTCTGCCGTCATCGGGACTTGTTTCCCGAAGTTTGCGAGGACCTTGCGGCAAACACGTGATCGCCGCAAACGCGCTCCGCCAGCGCCTTGCCCGAGAGCCAGGCGCTTTCGACCCTGGGTCCGAGCAGCCAGTCGCCGCAGGCGCCAACGCCGACCTGCGCATTCCACAAGACACCCTCGCTCAACCCTGCGGACATGGCATAACGCCAGCGATGGGCGGCCGATGCGATCGGGGTGCCAAGGTCGAGTTCGAGCGCCTCGCCCATCGCCGCCAGCAGGCATTTTTCGACATCCGCCTCGCAGTCTTCGAGATGCTCGGCCGACCACGAGCCGGTGGCCTGGACGACCCATGCCTCGGGTCCGCCGCGGCCCGGCTTCGCGCTGTTGCGGGCGGCCCAACTGATCAGGCCCTTGTTGCGCACAATCGGGCTGTCGGTGGGTAAGCGTTCAGCAAAGGCGAACATGCCCGTCCAGCATGGCTGCGAACGTGCCATGACCGCGTGCCTCGCCATTCCGAGATCGATCGGACCCAGCAAAGCCGCCGCCTGCTCGGCCGGCAGCGCCACCAGCACGGCGTCGAAGCGCTCCGCCTGGAGCTGCTCGGTCACCATCTGCCAGCCGCGGTCGGTGCGTATCGCGCCGCGCACGGTCTGGCCGTAATGCGTGTCATGACCCTGGGCCATGTCACGGATCACCGCGCTCATGCCGGGGACGCCGACCCAGGCGTCGTGCCCTGCCGGCGGCCACGGCTGAGCCAGCCCGCGCTGCGACCAGCTGGAGACGAGCTGTGTGAAATCGGGGTCCCGGACCGTGAAATATTGGGCGCCATGATCGAAGCTGGCGCTGCCGACCGGCGTTTGGATCCGCCGCGTCGACATCCTGCCGCCCGGCCCGCGCCCTTTGTCCAGCAGCGTCACGTCATGTCCGG
This sequence comes from Actinobacteria bacterium 21-64-8, assembly GCA_903970225.1. GTDB lineage: Bacteria > Pseudomonadota > Alphaproteobacteria > Sphingomonadales > Sphingomonadaceae > Novosphingobium. The sequence goes on from CAJCHR010000172.1 coordinate 41,990, forward strand.
AGCCGACCAGCACGTCGGCGCAGGACAGCCCCGCCATGCCCGCGCCGACGATCGCGATGCGCATCTACCAGGCCCCGCCCGACATGACGGCTCAGCCGCGCAGCAGTGCGAGGACTTCCGATCGGCTGCCCGCATCGTCGCGAAAGCAACCCAGCATGCGGCTCGTGACCATCGAGACGCCGTGGGTCTTGACGCCGCGAGCGGTCATGCAGCCGTGCTGCGCCTCGATCACGACCGCAACGCCGCGGGGTCTCAGTCCATCCCAGATGCACTGCGCGACCTGGGCCGTCAGCCGTTCCTGGATCTGGAGACGGTTCGCGAACCCGTGCAGCACGCGGGCCAGTTTCGATATGCCGACGACCTCGGTCCCGGGTAAGTAGGCGATCGAAGCCGTCCCGATGATCGGCGCGAGATGATGCTCGCAGTGCGACTGGAACGGGATGCCGCGCAGCAGGACGATATCGTCATAGCCGCCGACTTCCGCGAACGTCCTGGCGAGATGGGAGCCCGGGTCTTCCTGATAGCCGCTGCAATATTCAAGCCAGGCGCGCGCCGCGCGAGCGGGGGTGTCGGCGAGGCCTTCGCGATCGGGATCTTCGCCGACCCACTGGATCAGCGTGCGGAACGCGCGCTGGACCTCGGGCGGGACGGCGTCTTTGACCGCCGGAACGGGCAGGATGGCCCGGGTCATGTAGTTCATGGCGCGAACCTCTCAAGGAGCCGGGTCACTGCTTCGGGGCCGCGGGCGCAGGAACCACGATGAAGACGATCGGGACGCTTTGAACCATCATGCGCCGCATCATCATCCGGTGCTGAAGCTCGCCATGACGAATGAGCATCAGGGCGAGAACCAGGACCGTGGCGGTCGCCAGGACATACGCCGCCGAGTATACCACGAGGATCGCCAACATGCCTGCCACTCCCTTGCCCTGACGCTGCCTGCCGGGAGCAATCGATGGGCCGGTTGTCACGGCCAAAGCGCCCGCCGCCTAGATGCACGAATGGGCAGTTGGCGCCGGGACCCGGAACCCGCTATTGCAACATAGCCCATGTCTTTATCTGGAATGATCCAGTCGAGCGCTATTGCTGCGGTCATCAGCAATCCCAGGCTCAGCGACAATCCGATCGTGGAATGCAACGACGCGTTCAGCCAACTCACCGGTTATGCACGTGAGGATATTCTAGGGCGCAATTGCCGCTTCCTGACCGGGCCCGCGACCGAACCGGCGCTGATCGAGCGCCTGCGGTCCGGCATCCGGGACCGGCGCCCCACGATGGTCGAAATCCTGAATTACAAGAAGGATGGCACACCCTTCCGCAACGCCGTTTTGGTCGCGCCGATTTTCGATGCGGTGGGTGAGCTGGAGTATTTTCTCGGCTCGCAAGTCGAGATGGCCGAGGACACCTCGACATCGACCGAGCCCGCGAAGCCCGACGCCCGGGCGCGGATCGAGTCGCTGAGCCCCCGCCAGCGCGACGTCGTCGTGCAGCTTGCGGGCGGCAAGCTCTACAAGCAGATCGCTTACGAACTGGGCATAAGCGAGCGGACCGTGAAGATGCACCGTGCAGCCGTATTGCACGCCCTGGAACTGCGCACGACGGCCGACATCATTCGGCTGGCGTTCGAAGCGGGCTATTGAGCCCGCACCTCTTCGACACGGCTGCGAGCGCCGGCAGCACCATTCAAGATAGTACGCGAGGCCGTCCTCCGACGATCTGCGGATCGATCGCGAAGTCGCGTGCGATCTCCCGCGCGGTCATCTTGGCCGACATCATGACCGATGGCGTCCCGCCGCCCGGCTGGGTGCCCTGCCCGACGAGGTAGAGGTTGCTCACGTCCTCGCTGCGATTGTGCGGGCGGAAGAACGCGGTCTGGGTCAGGCGCGGCTCGACGCCGAAACCGTTTCCGACGTGCGATCCCAGCACGTCCTCGAAATAGTCGGGCGTGACGAAGCTGCGATGCACGATCCGGTCGCGCAAATCCGGGATGTACCCCCGCTCGTCGAGAAATCTCAGCACGGTATCGGCGAAGCCCTCGCCCACCGCATCCCAGTCGATCGCACTGTGGTTGTTGGGCACGGGGATCAGCGTGTACGCGGCATGGTGCCCGGGCGGCGCCAGGCTCGGATCGGTGATCGTGGGGATGTGGAGATATTGCGAGAAGTCCGCGGCCAGGATTTTTCGCTCGAAGATGTCGGTGAGCAGTTCCTCATAGCGCGGACCCAGGATGATGTTGTGGTGCCGCAGATCGGGATCGCCAGCCTGCATCCGATAGCCGAAATAGATCACCATCAGCGACATGCTCTGCTTGCGAAAGCGCACCAGCGCATCGCGATTGATCCGCCGATGCGCCTTGTCGACGAGCTTCAGATACGTCGTTGCGTAGTCGGCGTTGGACACGACCAGGTCGGACGGCAGCACCTCGCCGTCCGCCAGGGTCACGCCCGTCGCCGCGCGCTGGCGCCCACGCTTCTCGACGTCGATCCGCGCGACTTTCGCGTTCAGCCGCAGCGTCCCGCCGAGTTCCTCGAACTTGCGCACCAGCCCCGCCACCAGCGCGCCGGTGCCGCCCATCGCGAAATGCACGCCCCAGGTCTTCTCGACGAAATGGATCATCGCGTAGATCGCCGGCACCTTCAGCGGATTGCCGCCGATCAGCAACGGCTCGAAGCTGAACACCTGCCGCATCTTGTCGCTCTTGAAATACTTGCTGACGAGCGAGAACAGCGGCTGGATCGCGCCGAGCCGGAGCAGGTCCGGCAGGACCGACACCATCGAGCCGATCGACCCGAAATAGGTGTAGCCCAGTTCGAGAAAGCCGCGCTGGAAGATCGCGCGCGCGGCCTCGTGAAAGCGCTCGTAGCCCGCAAGATCCTCGGGCGCGAGCCGCGCGATCTGCGCGCGCACGTTGGCCGGATCGGCGTCGTAATCGAAGAAGGTGCCGTCATCGAAGTAGATCCGGTAGAACGGCAGGATCGGCACGATATCGACGTAGCGGCGCGTATGGGCGCCGCCGCTGCCACCCGGGCACAGGCTTTGCCCTTCGGCCAGCACCGCCGGCGGAAAGTCCGGTTCATCGAGCATCGCCGCGTCGCGTTCGAGCGCGAACAGTTCCTCGATGAAATGCGGGACGGTGATCACCGTCGGCCCCATGTCGAAAGTGAATCCATCGACGCGGCGGACGAAGGCCCGGCCGCCGACATCGGCGAGCTGTTCGACGATCTGTGTGTCGAATCCCAGGCTCTGGAGACGGATAGCACAAGCTATGCCTCCGATCCCGGAGCCGATCACGATCGCGCGTTTGCGGGTCATATCATCTGTCTTTCGGTTGGGTTGGCGTCTGCGCGGGCAAGCTGGCGCTCGATCCAGCGTGAAAACAGCAAGTGAGGAACGGCTACGGCGGCGAGCAGCTGAAACGCCTGAGCTGTGCGGTCGGGCGTGATCGCACGTCCCACGCCTGCCGCGAAGAGCAGCCAGGCCGTGACCGCGACGACAGACATGCCCGCGCCGATCGCAACCCAGCGCAGTCGCGACACGTCGCTCAGCCTCTCACGCGCCGCGATGAGGTGCGCCGGCGCATGAAGGAATACGAAGAACAGCGCGAACGCAGCCACGGGCGGTGCGACGAGCAGGCCCAGGATCGCGACCGCCATCGCGGCGGCCCACTCGCGCGAGCCGTCCTGCCAGGCAACGAGGATGCCGATCGCCGTCATCAGCAGCGCAACTGGCGCAAGCGCGACCGCGGCGCGAGCGACGATCGCGCCGTCCTGCCCTCCGGCCATCGCCGCGAACAGGCGCGCGACGTCGGCGGGATGGCTGATCGCCGGCGCGGCGATGACCGCC
>CAJCHR010000173.1 GCA_903970225.1 Actinobacteria bacterium 21-64-8
TCGAAAACGACAAGGCCGTCATCGACGTCGGCCTCAAGAGCGAGGGCCGCGTGCCCTTGCGCGAATTTGCAGCCCCTGGAATGCCGCATGGCCTCAAGGTCGGCGACGAAGTCGAAGTGTTCGTCGACCGCGTCGAGAACGCCGACGGCGAAGCGATGCTCAGCCGCGACCGCGCCCGCCGCGAAGCCGCCTGGGACAAGCTCGAGAACGAGTTCGGCGAAGGCAAGCGCGTCGAGGGCGTGATCTTTGGCCGCGTCAAGGGTGGCTTCACCGTCGACCTCGACGGCGCCGTGGCGTTCCTGCCCGGCTCGCAGGTCGATATCCGCCCGGTCCGCGACGTCGCCCCGCTGATGGACGTGCCGCAGCCGTTCCAGATCCTTAAGATGGATCGCCGCCGCGGCAACATCGTCGTCTCGCGCCGCGCGGTCCTCGAAGAGACCCGCGCCGAGCAGCGGTCGGGCCTGATCGAGAAGCTGGCCGAGGGCCAGGTGATCGACGGCGTGGTCAAGAACATCACCGATTACGGTGCGTTCGTCGATCTCGGCGGCATCGATGGCCTGCTCCATGTCACCGACATGAGCTACAAGCGCGTCAACCACCCGAGCGAGGTCATCAACATCGGTGATACCGTCAAGGTGCAGATCATCCGCATCAACCAGGAAACGCAGCGCATCAGCCTCGGCATGAAGCAGCTGGAAAGCGATCCCTGGGACGGCGTCGCCGCCAAGTACCCGGTCGGCGCGAAGCTGCACGGCGTGGTCACGAACATCACCGAATACGGTGCGTTCGTCGAGCTCGAAGCCGGCATCGAAGGCCTGGTCCACGTCTCGGAGATGAGCTGGACCAAGAAGAACGTCCACCCCGGCAAGATCGTCTCGACCTCGCAGGAAGTCGACGTGCTCGTGCTCGAGGTCGACAGCGACAAGCGCCGCATCTCGCTGGGCCTCAAGCAGGCGCAGCAGAACCCGTGGGAAGCCTTCGCCGAGAAGAACCCGATCGGTGCCGTGGTCGAAGGCGAAGTCAAGAACGCGACCGAGTTCGGCCTGTTCATCGGCCTCGACGGCGACGTCGACGGCATGGTGCACATGTCGGACATCGCCTGGGGCATCTCGGGCGAGGAAGCGCTCGCGCTTCACCGCAAGGGCGAGCAGGTCTCGGCCGTCGTGCTCGATGTCGATACCGACAAGGAGCGCATCAGCCTGGGCATGAAGCAGCTCGAGAAGGGTGCGCCTTCGGCAGCCGGTGCGGCAACCGGCGGCGCGCTGCGCCGCGGTGAAGTCATCACCGTCACCGTGCTCGAAGTTCGCGATGGCGGGCTCGAAGTGCAGGCGGGCGACGATGGCGCCACCGGCTTCATCAAGCGCTCGGATCTTGGCCGTGACCGTGACGAGCAGCGTCCCGATCGCTTCCAGGTCGGCCAGAAGATCGATGCCCAGGTCATCGGCTTCGACCGTGCGAAGAAGCCGAACTTCTCGATCAAGGCGCATCAGCTCGCCGAAGAGAAGCAGGCCGTGGAGCAGTACGGTTCGTCCGACTCGGGCGCATCGCTCGGCGACATCCTCGGCGAGGCGCTCAAGAAGCGCAGCTGATCCACTGACAACGACGGAATGCAGGAAGCCCGTCCACTCGCGAGAGTGGGCGGGCTTCCGCTTGATAGGACAGGCGCCTAGATTGTTCGGCAAGGAGATTCCCATGCCCCTTCAAGTCCACCAGTTCCCCTGCCTGTCCGATAACTACGGTTACCTGCTGCATGATCCGGACAGCGGCGAGACCACATGCATCGACACGCCCGATGCGGACGAATACCTGAAGCAGGCGGGCGCCAAGGGCTGGACCATCACCCAGATCTGGAACACCCACTGGCACCCCGATCACGCGGGCGGAAACGCCGCGATCAAGGCGGCGACCGGCTGCAAGATCACCGCGCCGGTGGGCGACGCAGCCAAGATCGACGAGGTCGATCGCACCGTGGGCCAGGGCGATACCGTCAAACTTGGCGCATGGACCGCCGATGTGATCGATGTCGGCGGGCACACGCTGGGCCACATCGCTTACAACCTGCCCGAGGCGAAAATCGCGTTCGTCGGAGATTCGCTGTTCGCATTGGGTTGCGGACGCATGTTCGAAGGGACGCCGCCTCAGTTCTGGGGAAGTCTTGCGCGATTGAAGGCCTTGTCACCGCAGACGCTGCTCTACTGCGCGCACGAGTACACCGCCTCCAACGCCCGTTTCGCGCTGCACGCGGACCCGCAGAACGTCGCGCTCAAGGATTATGCCAAAGAAATCGCCGCTCGCCGCGCCGAAGATCTCCCCACGGTTCCGACCGAGCTCGGCCGCGAGCTGGCGACGAACCCGTTCCTGCGTGCCGATGACGCCGGGCTGCAAGCGGCCTGGGCCGATCGCGGCGCGCGCGTCGGCGATCCCATCGCGACATTTGCCGCGCTGCGCGCCGCCAAGGACAACTTCTAAAGCGGACTTGATCGCATCCGGATCAATCGCGCTAACGGCGCACTTGCCGTCGCCTTGCCCGCGCGGCACAAGCGGGGCGAATGCGATCGACAAGACCTGAGCGATCCAGTCGGGGGGGGGGGCGGAGCGGCGGTGCGAAAGGCAATTGCGCTGGCGGCGCTAATCGCATTGTCCGGCTGCGCCGCACTCCCGACCAATGCGCCGACTGCCCATCAGGTGCAGCGGGAGTTGCGCTTGGGCACGATCGGGGGGGTTCCGTACAAGCTGGTTGATATCGACCCGGCTGTGGCGATGGCGCCCGCCCGGTCGAACCAGTTGCCGATGCTTCAGCTGGAAGCGCTGGGGGCTGGCGCCGAGCCGGGGCGGACCGACCTGATCCGGCCCGGCGACACGCTCTCGATCGCGATTTTCGAAGTCGGCGTTTCGCTGTTCAGCAGTGGCTCCGGCGCGGGCGCGCCCGACGCGGGGCCGACGGCGAACGCTCAGCGGATCTCCGCGCAGGTCAAGGACGATGGCACGATCGATCTGCCTTACGTGGGCGTGGTCAAGGCCGAGGGCGCTTATCCGGACAGCCTGGCGGGCACAATTCGTGCGCGACTGCGGCAGTTCTCCCAAAGTCCCGAAGTGCTGGTCGGCATCACCGACAGTGTCGAGAATGTTGCTTACGTCTCAGGCCTCGTTGGCAAATCTGGGCGATACCGGCTCAGCAGCGCGCGCGAGAAATTGCTCGACGTGATCGCGATCGCGGGCGGAAGCAGCGTCGATCCTGCCGAAGCCGAAGTACGGATCGTGCGCGGGAACCGGACAGCGGCGCTCCCGCTCGTCGATCTGCTGCCCGAGGATCTTGCCAACGTCACGGTGCTGCCGGGCGACCGCATCCAGGTGCTGCGCCGGCGCAAGAGCTACACGGTGTTCGGTGCGACGGACCGGGTGTCGCAAGTGTCGTTCGAAACCGCGTCGGTCTCGCTCGCAGAGGCGGTTGCGCGGGTCGGCGGCCCGTCTGATGCCCGCGCCGATGCCAAGGCGGTCTATCTGTTCCGGTTCGAACAGGCCGGACCGGGCGGCAGGCCGCAACCAGTAATCTATCGGCTCAACCTGATGCAGCCGCAAAGCTACTTCGCCGCGCAGCTGTTCCCGATGCAGGATAAGGACGTATTGCTGTTCGCCAATGCGGGGGCGAACATCCCCAGCAAGTTCCTGAACGTGATCAACCAGTTGTTCAGCCCGTTCGTGACGGTCCGCGCGGCGACGACTGGCAACGGCGGGCTCTGATGCGTATAGGGATCGACGGCTACAACCTCTCGATCCCGACCGGAACCGGGGTCGCGACATACGGCGCCACGCTCGCCTCGGTGCTCACCGCAGGCGGGCATCAGGTCGAGGGGGTGTTCGGGCTCGACATCGGGCGGCGGCGCAATACGCGCGAACTCTTCTTCTTCGATCACTTCGGCCACGGCCAGCGTATCGGCGCCAAAGCCAAGCGGATCATCACCACGGCCACGATCCTCAGCCACTTCCCGCGCCGCGCACGCGAAGTTCCGCTCACCGACGATATCGACAGGCGCCAGTTCGGCTTCCGCTTCCCTTCGTTCGCCGCGCTATGGAATGCGCCGTTCATTTTTGAGATCGCCTATGCACGGTTCCGCTGGCTGGGCGTGTTCACCACGATCCGGATCCCCGATCCGCCCGATGTGATGCACTGGACCTATCCGCTCCCGCTGCGCATTGCCGGCACCAAAAATGTCTATACGATCCACGATCTGGTGCCGCTGCGGCTCCCGCACGCCACGCTGGACGACAAACGCTATTACCGACGGCTGATCCGCCGCACGCTGAAGGTCGCCGACCACGTCTGCACGGTTTCGGAGTCGGGGCAGAGCGACATCCACCAGTTGTTCAAGGTCCAGCCGGGGAAGATCACCAACACTTACCAGTCGAGCCAGGTCCCCGCCGAAATCCGCGCCAGCACCTATGAAGACGATGCCGAGATCGTGCGCAGCACGTTCGGGCTCGAGCCGCAGGGTTATTACCTCTACTTCGGCGCGGTCGATCCGAAGAAGAACATCGGCCGGATCGTCGATGCCTATCTGAGTTCGCGCACCGAGAAGAAGCTCGTCCTCGTCAGCTCGCGCAGTTGGGGAATGGACTGGGAAACGCGGATGCTCGGCAAGAACGACCGCGTCTACGGTCGGAAGCTGGGCAAACGCGTGCTAAGGCTCGAATTCCTGCCGCGGCCGACTCTGTTCCGCGTGATCCGTGCGGCCAAGGCGGTGCTATGCCCATCGCTGTACGAGGGCTTCGGCCTGCCCGCGCTCGAGGCGTTCCAGATCGGCACCCCCGTGATCGCCTCGAACCTCAGCTCGCACCCCGAAGTGGTCGGCGGGGCGGGGATCCTGGTCAACCCGTACAAGACCGACGAGA
>CAJCHR010000174.1 GCA_903970225.1 Actinobacteria bacterium 21-64-8
GCACGATCGAGGTCCGAACACTTCCACTTGTAGCCGTTAGGCAGGCATCACGCAGAGCCCCCAAGGGGAGCTGGCGATTCTGAACATCACCACCACCCGCCGCTTCTGCACTCAAATTTCGATTTCCAACCCGACGACCACGACTTGCCGCGAGGGAATGCAGAACACATTGCCGTTCGGCGTGGTATTACGCTGCATCGCCACGAACAGGCGTTCGCGCCAGGTGGCCATTCCCTTCACTTTCGCGCTTGCGATCACGGCCTCATGACCGATGTAATAGCTTATGTCCGCAAGTGCTTCGGGCGCGATACAGGTTCGGGCCAATGCGATGCCCGCCGGAATATCGAGTTGCTCCATGAACCCGTAGTTGAGCACGACCCGCTCGAATCCTTCATCGAGATAGGTGACCGTCGCCCGTTCGGAATCGACGATGTAGGGCTCTTCATGGGTGACGACGGAGACGAGCAAGACACGCTTCTGAAGCGCACGATTGTGCCGGAGGTGATGGGACAGTGACAACGGTATACCGCTCGGAGAAGCGCTCAGGAAAGCCGCATCTCCTGGTAGCCGGACGAGCTTGTCGACTGACAAACCTCTTACGAATTCGGCCTCGTCCTCGCGCTGGGCCGCGCGGGCGCGTTCGACAAGGGCGACCCCCTCCCGCCAGGTCAGCATCAGAAACGCAATTACAGCGGCAATAACGAGGGGGAACCAACCACCCTCCACGATCTTCGTCGCATTCGCCGAGAAGAAAATCATATCGACGATCAGGAAAGCGCCGTTGACCGCCGCGATCAGGAACGGACTGAACCCCCAGCGCAAGGCAACCAGCGCGGCCAGGAACGTCGAGATCACCATCAGGCCCGATACCGCGATGCCGTAAGCCCCGGCCAACGCGTCGGACGATCTGAAAATCAAGACCGCCGCCAAGGTCGCTGCGGCCAGAACCCAATTGGCGAACGGCAGGTAGACCTGTCCTCGCTCGTTCTGCGCGGTGTGACGCATCTGCAGGCGAGGCAGGAAGCCCAATTGGATCGATTGCTGTGTCAGCGAAAAGACGCCGGAAATGATGGCCTGCGAGGCAATGACCGTGGCGGCGGTGGCAAAGGCGACCAGCGGATAATGGGCCCAATCGGGCGAAAGCTGGAAGAAGGGATTGGACGCATTCGCCGGATCGGCGATCACGCCCGCCGCCTGGCCGAGATAGTTGAGAACCAGCGCCGGCAGGGCGATGAAGAACCATGCGAGCCGAATGGGCAGGCGTCCGCAATGCCCCATGTCCGCGTACATAGCTTCGCCGCCGGTGACCGCCAGAAATACCGCGCCCAGCGCCGCGAAGCTGATCTTCAGCGGCGCATGCGCGAGATACTCGAGCGCAGGGCCCGGCTGCAACGCGATCAGGACGCCGGGGTGGTGGATGATCGACGCCGCGCCGAGGGCACCGATCGAGATAAACCAAACGAGCATGATGGGGCCGAACAGGCGGCCGATGAACCCGGTGCCCTTCGACTGGACCGCAAACAGAACGACGAGGATGATCACGGTAAGCGGTAGAACGAATCGCGACAGCGCGGGCGCGTCGGCCTTCAAGCCCTCGACCGCGCTCAAAACCGAAATAGCAGGCGTGATGGCGCCGTCGCCGTAAAGCAGCGCCGCGCCGATGAGGCCAACAACGAGCAGATAGCCCTTCCAGCTGCCTTTGACCGCCTCTCTCGCATTGAGCAGCGCAAGCATCGCGACCACCCCGCCTTCGCCGCGGTTGTCCGCGCGCAGGATCAGGATCGCATATTTGAGCGATACCACGACGATCAACGACCAGATGATCAGCGATGCCAGTCCCACGGCCGCTGCGCTGAGGCTCAAGCCCGATCCCTGCGAGGACTGCAGCGCCACCTTGAACGCGTAGAGAGGGCTGGTGCCGATATCGCCGTAGACGATGCCGAGCGCGGCGAGCGACATCACTGCCGCGCCGCCACCATGGACGCGATGCGCGGTCGACGGGTCGGCCTCTTGCGCTTTGGAGCTAGCAGGTGACGCGACAGAACTCAGTGATGCCATGGCGGCTCAACGCTTTTCCCGGCCGCGCTGTTGCAGGGCGTTCCGAGATTCATGGCGTTTCAGCGCGTGGTCTCCATCGGCCCGGGACCGACAAGCGCCGGCACTCGGGAAGCGGCCCGATGCGTCCGAACGACCGGGACTGGATCATCGACAGATGAGGTGGCCCGCGCCGCCGCACCAAAGCTCTGGAAAACACCTGCTGCCCACTTGGTACGAAACTCCAAGCTTCCCTAGGCACCGCAACGTGACTGCAACCATCCGAATCGGCGTCGACAAGAACGAGAGTTCGGTGAACATCGACATCGAGGAGCTTTTGGCGACCCGCCTGCTCGTGCAGGGCAACAGCGGCTCGGGCAAGTCGCACCTGCTTCGGCGTATCCTCGAGGAAAGTGCGTCCATCGTTCAGCAGGTCGTGATCGACCCAGAGGGTGACTTCGTCACGCTGGCCGACGAGTTTGGCCACATCGTCGTCGATGCCGCGATATATTCGGCGCCTGAGCTCACGCGTCTCGCCGCCCGGATCCGCGAGCACCGCGCCTCCGTCGTGCTCGCGCTCGATGGTCTCGAAATCGAAGGCCAGATGCGCTGCGCCGCCTTGTTCCTCTCGGCGTTGTTCGATGCGCCGCGCGAGCACTGGTTCCCGGTGCTGGTCGTGGTGGACGAGGCACAGCTGTTTGCTCCGGCGGTCGCAGGCGAAGTCAGCGACGAGGTTCGGCGGCTGAGCCTGTCGGCCATGACCAACCTGATGTGCCGGGGCCGCAAGCGCGGCCTTGCCGGGATCGTCGCGACTCAGCGTCTGGCCAAGCTCGCCAAGAACGTCGCGGCCGAGGCGTCGAATTTCCTGATGGGGCGCACGTTCCTCGACATCGACATGGCGCGTGCGGCCGACCTGCTCGGCATGGAGCGTCGCCAGGCCGAGCAGATCCGTGATCTTGCGCGGGGCCAGTTCCTTGGGCTCGGTCCAGCGATCAGCCGCCGCCCGGTCGCAGTGCGGATCGGCGCCGCGCGCAGCAGTGCACGCAGCGTGCCGCAGGCGCTGTCGCCGCCCACAAATGCATCGCCCGATGACCTTCACGCCCTGCTTCATGCAGACCTGCACCTGGACGAGACGCCGGCCCACCAGCCTGCGCCGCCGCCAAAGTCACCCGGCGCCGAGGAATTGCTCGAGCAGATCGCGGCTGCTTCAAAGGAGGTTGAGGAGCAGGTCGAGCAGCCACAGCTGTTCGCACCTTCGCAGCACGAGGTGGACGCAGCCGTCACCGAAATCCTGTTAGAAATGGCGGCGGAGGAAGGGTGCACCTTTCAGTCGCCGGCCAAGCTGTTCCAGGATTTCTCCGTCCGCTGCCGAATGCAGCGGCTCACCGCCGGCCATGTCGACATGGCATCCTTTCGCCGCCGGTTCGCCATGGCGTTGGCTGGCGTCACGGACGCGGGCAGCAGTCCATGGCGCGAGATCCTGCGCGTCGCCGCCTCACTTTCGGATGACCTGCTTGCGCCGTTCCTCGTCATTGCGCACGCCGCGCAAGCCGGCAAGCCATGCCCTGAAGACGACGAGTTGGCGCGCCTCTACGGCACCAGTTCGCGCGGCCGCCTCCGCAGCCTGCTCGACCATTACGAAAAGAGCGGGCTCATCGTCGTACGCACCGATTTTAGCGGTCGCCGTTCGGTATCTATCCCCGAGCTCGGCCTCGCAACCGAGCCGCTCGAGGCCTGATAGAAGCCCGGCGCTCAGCGGCCGCAATCTCGGACGGGGAGCCGAAGCGAGATTCGCCGAGGAGCGCTACGGCCGCCTCCTGCCGGTCGCGGACCTTCTGCGGGCTAAACGGGAAGCGGACGTACATCATCACCACGAGGCGGATCAGCTCCGGCGACGAGTTGAGGCGGTGGAAGGGGCTCGGCGATTGGCTCAGGACTTACGGGGCATCGATCCGCCGCTAGCCTCCCTTCGGATCTGCTGCCACGTTGGTCTGACAGAGCCCATGGCCGCTATCATACAAACCTAGCATCATTTGAAGTGAAACTGGCAAGTGTGACATTCTTCAAGAGCAGCGCATCGTTTGCATCGAGGGTGATGAGTAGATCGCTTCCTTGCTGTTTGGTGGCGCCAAGGAGGTGGGTCCAATCCGCGAAAACGGATGAGTCGAACTGAAGCGTGTCGCGAACCGTGCCGTTGGCAGCGAAGGAATAGAGCGTCTCCTTGCCAAATCCGGCATGGAAGGCAAACGTATCGCTGCCGGCCCCACCGTAAAGAGCATCGGCGGAACCTCCCACGAGACTGTCACCCATGGTTCCGGCCTTGACGACCGTGTTGCCGGCAGATCCGTCGAGACTCGAAGCCGTTTTTCCGCCGACAATCGTGGTGGCCCCTGATGCGGCGGTAAAG
>CAJCHR010000175.1 GCA_903970225.1 Actinobacteria bacterium 21-64-8
TTGCCGGCGCGGTAGTGCGGGTAGCGCCGGGGGTCGACATCGACCTTCTGAGCGCGGTGCTTCGCGCGGTGAGGTCGACGTGATCGTTCCGCCGGCAGGGGTTCGAGTTCTGGTCGCGAGCAAGCCGGTCGACTTCCGCAAAGGCATGGACGGGTTGGCGGCGCTGGCCCGCGAGACGTTGGGCCAGGACCCGTTCTCCGGGACGGTGCTGGTGTTCCGGGCCAAGCGCGCCGACCGGGTGAAGCTGCTGCTGTGGGACGGCACCGGGCTGATGCTGGTGAGCAAGCGGCTGGAGCAGGGCGGCTTCCGTTGGCCGCCGGTGATGAACGGGCTGATGCGGTTGTCGCCGGCACAGCTTGCGGCCTTGCTCGAGGGGCTCGACTGGTCGCGGGTGCACGTGCCGAGGATCTTGCGACCGCGAGCGGCACAGTGAACCGAAGCGGCGTGCGTCAAAGCGACTCGCCCTGATGATCGCGGCGGACAGCGCAAGCGCCTCGTGCTTCGATGCGCGGCGTGAGTGAGCTGTCCGGTTCCCTTCCCGACGACGTCGCGGCGCTGCAGGCGCTGGTCTGCAGCATGGCGGCCGAACGCGACGCGGCCCGCGCCGAGCGCGACCGGATCGCCGAGCAGAACGAGAAGCTGCGCCATCTGCTGCAACAGCTGCAGCGCGCCCAGTTCGGCCGACGCTCGGAGAAGCTCGACCCCGACCAGCTCCAGCTCGCGCTCGAAGACCTCGAGCAAGCGGTCGCGCGCAGTAGCGCCGAGGCCGAGACGCGCGACCCGGGACTGCGGACGGCGCGCACGAGGCGGCGGGTCGAGACGCGGCCGTCGCTGCCGGCGCATCTGCCGCGGGTCGAGGTCGTGATCGAGCCCGACAGCAAGACTTGTCCGTGCTGCCAGGGCGCGCTGCACGTGATCGGCGAAGACCGCGCCGAGCGGCTCGATGTGATCCCGGCGCAGTACCGCGTGATCATCACGCGCCGCCCGCGATTCGCCTGCCGCGCCTGCGCCGATGCGATGGTGCAGGCCGCAGCGCCGGCGCGGCTGATCCAGGGCGGGTTGCCGACCGAGACGATGGTGGCGCATGTGCTGGTCAGCAAATATGCCTGGCACCTGCCGCTCTATCGCCAGGCGCAGATGTTGGCGAGCCAGGGCATTGAGATCGATCGCTCGACCCTGGCGTGCTGGGTCGGCCATGCCGCCGCCGAGCTCGCGCCGCTGGCGCAGCGGTTGCGCGAGATCCTTCTCGGCTCGGCCAAGGTCGCGGTCGACGAGACGCCGGCGCCGGTGCTCGATCCTGGGCGAGGCCGCACCAAGACCGGCTACTTCTGGGCGATCGCTCGCGACGACCGGCCGTGGGGCGGCGCCGATCCGCCGGCCGTGGTCTACCGCTATGCCCCCGGTCGAGGCGCGGTGCACGGGCTTGACCTGTTGGCCGGATACTCCGGAATCGTGCAGTGCGACGGCTACGCCGCCTACAAGCAGCTGGCCGATGCGCAGCGCGGCACCGGAGCGGTGACCCTCGCATTCTGCTGGGCGCATCTGCGTCGTCGCTTCTACGATATCGCCAAGGCAGGCGACGCGCCGATCGCCAGCGAGGCCCTGCAGCGCATCGCTGCGCTCTATGCCATCGAGGACAAGATTCGTGGCCATCACCCGCAAGCGCGCCATGCCGTCCGCCAAGCCGAGAGCAGCCCGCTCGTCCATGCGCTCAAGAACTGGCTCGAGGCCCAGCTTGCGCGCCTATCGGCCAAGTCGGTTCTCGCCGGGGCGATCCGCTACGGCCTCAATCATTGGACCGGCCTGGTCCGCTATCTCGAGGACGGCCGCATCGAGATGGACACCAACGCGGTCGAGCGCGCCATGCGCCCGATCGCGCTCAGCCGCAAAAACGCGCTGTTCGCCGGCCACGACCAAGGCGCCGCCAACTGGGCCTGCATCGCCTCGCTGATCGAGACCTGCAAGCTCAACGGCGTTGATCCCCAAGCCTGGCTCGCCGACACCCTCGTCAAGCTCGTCAATCTCTGGCCCGCTGCCCGCCTCGACGAACTCATGCCTTGGGCCGCCGTCCCCGCCGCCGCCTAATCGATCAAAGCCGCCCACATCGCAGTGGCAGCGAAGCACCGCTTACCCCTGCACGTTAGCGGCACGGAAAGATCCCCCAACAAAAGCGATGGCGAATGCCAATTCAATCGAGGCGCAATGGCTTGGAGTTGGCAAGCGCGCGCTCAATGACCCATCTATCACGACGATACCGATGGGTAATCGCCGGGGCGAGGTTCGGAAAATACTCATCCCGCTCACATGACGGCCCCTGATCCGTGTGTCCGCTCCGAATCCCGTCCACGGTCCATTATAGGCGAGCTTGGCCAAGCCAGGGCCAGCCGCCCATGGTCGCCTCGGTCGGCGGTGTTGGTTTCCGTCTCAAACCGAAGATCGGAGGCGTCGGCAGAGCTTGGTAGACCGAGAAAGATATGCCGTGCCGAGGCGACGAATCTCGATTGTTATCATCGCGACCCGCTGCGTAGTTTCCGAAGCTTCCGGTCGCGATCCGTGGTCATTACGATCGACACGCTATCGACTCGATTCGACGAGCGACAAAATTGGAGGCGGCTATGTCAATCATTAACTGTCGAACGCTGCGATCAATCCGCGTGACGGCCCTTTATGAAGACAAGATCTCATCGTTTGCCCTCGAGCGCGGCGCCACTTTCCGCGACCTAGCCGATCATCTGGCGCAGATCGAAGAACGGAGCGGCTGCAAACCGACCGCAGTCGGCGTGACACTCGACGCATGATCATGCAAGCGGTCAAGGCCCCGGTTTCGGGTGTGGACGATCCGGCACCGTGTGACGCCCACAAGCTTGCGCTCCTGACACCATCGGAAGCGAGCGACGCCGACCGTCGGTCGCTCGCGCTGGGCGTCAGCGGATCCAACATCATGGACGCGGCCGGCCGCGCGATCGCGGCGGCCGTTGCTGCGCGCTGGTCGATGCGCCCCACGACGGTTCT
>CAJCHR010000176.1 GCA_903970225.1 Actinobacteria bacterium 21-64-8
CGGCGAGGCGGATGACGCCGTGGCCGATGGTGACGAGGCGCCGGTGATCGAAGCCGTGGTCGAGGCCGTCGAAGTCGTGGTCGAAGCGCCGGTCGAGCCTGTGGCAGAGGCCAAGCCCAAGCGCACCCGCCGCAAGAAGGCCGATGTGGTCGAAGCCACTGACGAGACCTCGGTCCCGCAGGCAGACGTCGCGCCGGTTGTTGCCGCTGAAGCGCCTTCCGAGCCAGAGGCATCCACCGGCAACGAGCCTGCGGCGAGCGATGATCAGGACGCGGAAAATGCGGACGGATCGCCACGTCGCGGCTGGTGGCAGCGCACGTTCGGCAACTGAGTATGTGATCGGAGTGCCGCGCCATCCTCCAGGATGGCGCGGCAACCTGCTAAAAATCATATATCAATGTGATCGAACTCACTTGTGATCACATTGTGATGTGATTATTTGCGCTCCATGACATCAACCGTAATCGATCGGGTCCGACGCATCGTTGACGATGGCGGCATGAGCCGCGCGGGCCTCGCCCGCGCTGCCGGTCTTCACGCCAACACATTGCGCGACTGCACCGAAGCCGAATGGAACCCCACCGCCGACACGCTCGGCAAACTCGAACGCTTCCTGTTCGCCAACGATGACCGGCCCGTGCTCGTGCCGATCGAAGAGATCATCGACGAGGCCCGCAATGGCCGCATGTTCGTATTGGTCGATGACGAAGACCGCGAGAACGAGGGTGACCTGATCATCCCGGCGCAGATGGCGACGCCGTCCGCGATCAACTTCATGGCCACGCACGGCCGCGGCTTGATCTGTCTTGCCCTGACCGGCCCAAGGGTCGAACAACTTGGCCTGCCGCTGATGAGCAGCACCAACGGCACGCGGCATGAGACGGCGTTCACAATCTCGATCGAGGCTCGCGAGGGCGTCACCACGGGCATTTCCGCGGGCGACCGCGCTCGCACGGTCAGCGTCGCGATCGACGGCACCAAGTCCAAGGACGACATCGTCACCCCTGGCCACGTCTTTCCGCTGCGCGCGCGCGACGGCGGGGTGCTGGTCCGCGCCGGGCACACCGAGGCGGCGGTCGACATTTCGCGGCTTGCGGGTCTCAATCCCTCGGGCGTGATCTGCGAGATCATGCGCGAGGACGGTTCGATGGCGCGGCTCGACGATCTGGTCGGCTTTGCGCGGCTCCACGACCTGAAGATCGGTACGATCCGCGACCTGATCGCCTATCGCCGCAAGCACGACCGGCTGGTCGAGAAGCGCAACGAGATCACCATCCATAGCCGGTGGGGCGGCGAGTGGCGCGTGTGCGCTTACCACAACCGCGCTACCGACGACGAGACGATGACGCTGGTCAAGGGCCGGATCGATCCCGACAAGCCCACGCTGGTGCGTATGCACACGCTTTCGTTCTTCTCCGATATCTTCGGGGAGGAGGGCAATCGGTCCGAACTGCTCCAGCGATCGATGGAGATCATCGCCGAGGAGGGCTGCGGCGTGATCGTGGTGATCAACCGGCCAATGTCGACGCGCATGAGCCGCGCGATCGAGATCAAGACCCAGTTCCGCGCCGGCGAGCAACCGGCGACCGAGGAACTGCGCGATTACGGCGTCGGCGCGCAGATCCTCGCCGAACTCGGAGTCCACGACATGGTCCTGCTCACCAACACGCATCACACTCTTGTTGCGCTCGAGGGCTATGGCCTCTCTATCGTCGGTGAGCGGCCGATCGACGGCTGTGATGGACACGATTGAGGAACCCGAAACCGATGGCAAAGATCCTGATCGTGGAAGCGCGCTTCTATGACCAACTCAACGACCTGTTGATCGCGGGCGCGCGCGCGGCGATCAAGGAGGCGGGATACAAGTCCGAAGTCATCACCGTTCCAGGTGCGCTCGAAATCCCGGCGGCAATCGCGCTCGCCGATGCGAGCGGCGATTACGACGGATACGTCGCGATCGGCGTTGTCATCCGCGGCGAGACCTACCACTTCGAGATCGTCGCGGGCGAGAGCGCGCGCGGCATCATGGCGCTGACGCTGGACGGGGCCGCGATCGGCAACGGCATCCTGACGGTCGAGAACGAAGCGCAGGCCCTGGTCCGCGCCGACCCGGCGCAGAAGGACAAGGGTGGCGAGGCGGCACGGGCCGCGCTGGCGCTGCTCAAACTGAAGGAACGCTTCGATGCCTGACGTTTTGAATCTAGATTCGGGGCATCCCGCTATCGCCGGCATCCGGCTGGTTCTTGGCGGCAACGTCTTCGGCTGGCAACTCGATCAGGACAGGAGCTTCGCGGTGCTCGACGCCTTTTACGAGGCGGGCGGCCGGATGATCGACACCGCCGAAGGCTACTCGTCCTGGGTGCCGGGCAACAAGGGCGGCGAATCCGAAGCGATCATCGGCGCCTGGCAGAAGAGCCGAGGCGTGCGCAAGGACCTGCGCATCGGCACCAAGACCGGAATGGGCGGCCTTCCCGGCGCGCTCGCGCCCGACAAGGTTGCTGCGGCGCTTGAGGGCTCGCTGGAGCGGCTGCGCACCGATTATCTCGATCTGTATTACGCGCACTATGATGAGCCGCAGACGCCGATCGACGAAGTCGTCGCCGGCTTCGACGCGCTGGTGAAGGCGGGCAAAATCCTCTCGGTCGGTGCCTCTAACTACAAGCCCGATCGCTTCGCCGCCGCGCTCGACGCCGCCGAGCGGCTCGGGCTCACCGGCTACACGGTGCTTCAGCCCGAATACAATCTGGTCGCACGCAGCGACTTCGAAGGTCCGCTTCAGGACCTGTCGGTCGCGCGCGGGATCAAGGTGCTGCCGTACTATGGCCTCGCCGCTGGGTTCCTCACGGGCAAGTACAAGTCGGCTTCGGACTGGGCCGGCACCAGCCGCGCGCACTCGCTCGATCAGGCAGCCGCGAATGGTGGCTGGGAGGTGCTCGCGGCGCTCAAACACGTGGCAGCCGAAACCGGCGCGACGTTCGCGGAGATTTCGCTCGCCTGGCTCAACGCGCAGCCTGCCATCGAGGCCCCTCTCGCGAGCGCGACTTCGCCTGAGCAGGTGGCGGAACTGGTCAAGGCGGCATCGCTGGTGCTCGCGCCCGAGCAGATCGAAAAGCTGAACGCGGCAGCGGTCACGGCCTGAGATCTCTCACGCCAGTACGCCATGAGTATGTGCCCGAGACGCAGCTGCCGCTCGGTCGATGATCGAAAGTCTGCCCCGCGACCAGGGAAGCGTACAAACCTTCGTCCGGGTATTCATTTCGGAGTGAAGCGGCTGCGCCGCAGCTCTCTTGACGTCTTGGCGTAAGCAACCCCTTCCCTTCCCTGCGCCAAATTCCACCATGATCGGTAAAGCGATTGGGGCGGCTTTACATTCCCCCCTGCCCCCCGCACCATCCGCCTATGACAACCGACACACCGGCGCCCCAAACGGTGCCGCATCGCTTCAGCCGCTCGCTTTCGGGTTTCGGCGTCATCATCCTTACATTGTCGGTGCTCTCCCCCGGAGTCTCGATCTTCGTCTCGGGCGGCTCGATCCTCCAGCAGACCGGCACCGGCGCGGTACTGGCGTTCCTGGTCGGCACGGTGGTGTGCTTCTGCCAGACCACGCTCATAGCGGAACTGGGGGCCGCGTATCCCACGGCGGGCTACGACAACGCGGCGATCGGCCATGCGGTGGGCGATTGGGCCGGCGCGACGGCTTACATGCAGGGGATCATAGGCATCCCTCTGTTCCTCAACACCTCGGCGATCGGCATCGCGACGTATCTCCACCCGTTCGGCCTGCCTTACGGCGATCATACGATCACGTTCGTGACGATCGGATTGATTACCGTTCTCTCGCTGCTCAACATCCGCTCGAACGAGTTCATCACCAGCCTGTTCATGCTGATCGAGGTCGTCGCGCTGCTGCTGGTTGCGGGAGTGGGCGCATGGCATGCCAGTCCCGATGCGATCTCGCTGATCACGCATCCGGTCCGCATCGAGGGCGGCGCTTTCGCGGCTGTCGCCATCGGCGTGATCGGCATCGGCACCACCAACGCGGCATGGGCGATCGCCGGCTCGAACCAGGCGCTCTATTTCAGTGAGGACATGAAGCGGCCCGAAACGATCGGGCGAATTATCATGCTGTCGTTCGCGATTGCGGCGTTTCTCGAGTTCGTGCCGGTGCTCGGAACGATCATCGGTTCGCGCGACTTGAAAGCGGTGCTGGCCAGCGACAATCCGTTCGAGGTATTCCTGGCGCAGCATATGTCGGTTTTCTTCGTCAAACTGGTGTCGGGTGCGATCGCGATCGCGATCTTCAACGCGTGCCTTGCCGGGTTCGTCGGGATCGGCCGCAACGTGTTCAGCATGGGCCGGACGAAGCTGTTTTCCGAGCCGATCAACCAGGCGCTGATGAAGATGACCCGCAAGACCGAGGCACCGTGGGTCGCGATCCTGCTGATCGGCGCATCGACCGCAGCGGTCACCTACATGTCGCTGAGCTTCAAGATCCTGCTGCTCTCGGGCAATACCGCCATCGTCGCCGCGTTCTACTTCATCGGCGTGTGGCGCGGCCGGCGTTCGGGCCGGACGGGTCGGGGCACGTACCGCAGCCCGCTGTTCCCGCTGATGCCGATCCTGGGCGCGATCATTTTCGTGGGCGAGGTCATCGTGATGGGGATGGACGGGCAAGGACGCAAATCGATGGCGATCAGCATCGGCGTATGGATCGCGGCGTTCTGCTACTATCGCTTCGTGCTGATGCGCCGGCCCGGCGGCTGGCAGATGCGCGGACCAGAGGATATTGACCGCACTGCCGCCGCGCATGAAGCCTTGCGCGACAATCAGGCCGTGCCCGTCAGCGCGTAAAGCGGGTCGCCGTAAAGTCCATCGGCCAGGATGTGGCCGGTGATCGCGCCGAACCCCGCCCGATCGAAGTACAGGTTTACGAGCGAAGCGTGTTCGCGGATGCTCAGCGAGCGCCAGATGGCCACCGCCTTGGTCGGAAAGCAGCGGTTGGAGAAGCTGACCACGAACGGCGCGCCGCGGCGAAGCACGCGCCGGACCTCGCCGAACACCTCGACCGGCCGCTGGAGGTATTGAACACTGACGCAGCACATCGCGGCATCGACCGATGCATCCTCCAGCGGCAGTACCGGCGCCTGGTTGAGATCGGCGACGAACCGGCGGGTCAGCCGCGGGTTGGCGGCAAGTTCGGCCTCGTTCATGCCGTGCCCGATCACGCCGGCTGCGGGAAAATCCTCGGGCAGATGGCTGACCCAGCTCGACATCAGGTCAAGCAGCATAGCGTCGCGGGGCAGTTCGCGCGCGTAGAATGCACCGAGCGCCGCGATCGCGCTGTCATCGATATGGGTGACCAGCCGGGGCGGCGCGTAGAACGCGGCATCGTCGGTGCCGTCGATCCGTTCGAAGGCGCCGTCGGGCCACTCGGATACAGCGTCGCTCAGTGTGATTCTCCTGACGACCGGAGCCCTATCACCACCCTCTCCGTTCGTCCCGAGCGAAGTCGAGGTCCTTCGCGCCTGCGGTTCTCGGCTTCGCTGGGGACGAACGGATTGCAGCTCAGACCGGAGCGAATCAACAACGACATCCCCTCATGCTGAGCTTGTCGAGCACCCGTAAACCTCCGAACCACTTCCACTTTACTTTTGCGCGAACCCTGACCATAGGCTCCACCATGTCCGCGCGTCTCGGCCTTACCCTGCGACTTATCCGCCCTTGGGCGTGAGCTGACGCGTCGGTTTCGGCGCGCCGCGGCGCCCAAGGGAACCGACACCTAGCCCCTTCACACCGCAGATATCGCAAGGCGAGTTTCACGCCATGACCATGCTCAAGGATCCTTCGGCCAAGTATCGGCCGTTTCCGCAAATCAACCTGCCAGACCGGCAGTGGCCCAGCCGCACCATCACCCGGGCGCCGCGCTGGCTCTCGACCGATCTTCGCGATGGCAACCAGGCGCTGATCGATCCGATGGGCGCAGAGAAGAAGACGCGTTTCTTCGACCTGCTCGTGCGCGTGGGCCTCAAGGAGATCGAAGTCGGCTTCCCGAGCGCGGGCGCGACCGAATACGATTTCATCCGCGGACTGGTCGACACGGGACGCATCCCGGCTGACGTGCTGGTGCAGGGTCTGACCCAGTCGCGTGCGGACCTGATCACCACCACGTTCGAGAGCCTGGCCGGTGTCCACGCCGCGATCGTCCACCTCTACAATGCGGTCTCGCCCTTGTGGCGCCAGGTCGTATTCGGGATGGACCGTCCGCAGATCCGCGACATCGCGGTGAATGGCGCCAAGGTCCTCCGCGATCAGGCGGCGCGGTTCCCGCAGACCGACTGGCACTTCGAATACAGCCCCGAGACGTTCTCGACCGCCGAACTCGATTTCTCGATCGAGTGCTGCGAGGCGGTGATGGAAGTGCTGCGCCCGACGCCCGAGCACCCGATCATCCTCAACCTGCCCGCGACGGTCGAGGCGGCGACGCCCAACATCTATGCCGACCAGATCGAGTATTTCTGCCGCAACCTGCCCAACCGCGACTGCGCGGTGATCTCGCTGCACACTCACAACGATCGCGGCACCGGCGTCGCGGCGGCGGAACTCGGACTGATGGCGGGCGCCGATCGCGTCGAGGGCTGCCTGTTCGGCAACGGCGAGCGCACCGGCAACTGCTGCCTGGTGACTGTCGCGCTCAACTTGTACACGCAGGGCGTCGACCCGGCGCTCGACTTCTCGGATATCGACGAGGTCATCCAGACGGTCGAATACTGTAACCAGCTGCCGGTTGCGGAGCGCCATCCTTACGGCGGCGAACTGGTGTTCACCGCTTTTTCCGGCAGTCACCAGGACGCGATCAAGAAGGGCTTCGCCGCGCAGGAGCAGCGCAACGACGAGTTCTGGGCAGTGCCCTACCTGCCGATCGATCCGGCGGACCTCGGCCGCAGCTACGAGGCGGTGATCCGGGTCAACTCGCAGTCCGGCAAGGGCGGCTTCGCCTGGGTGATCGAGCAGGATCAGGGGCTCAAGCTGCCCAAGCGAATGCAGGCGCACTTCTCCAAGCACGTCCAGGCACTCGCCGATGACCTGGGCCGCGAACTTCAGGCCGAGGACATCTGGGCGGTGTTCCGCAGGGCCTACCGCCTCGACGAGCCGCAGCACTTTAACCTCGTCGATTACGACGAGACCCGCGCAATCGACGGCGCGCGCGTGTTCGCGGGCAAGATCGGCGTCGGCGGCAAGGTGCAGTCGGTCTCCGGCCGCGGCAACGGGCTGATCTCATCCGTGGTGACGACATTGGCGCAAAGCTTCGCTGTGAACCTCGAAGTGCGCGACTATTCGGAGCACGCGCTGTCGAAGGGCTCGGACGCGCGCGCCGCGGCCTACGTCGAGTGCGTCACGCCGGATGGCCAGACGATCTGGGGCGTGGGTATCGACGAGGACGTCGCCACCGCCAGTGTCCGCGCGGTCTTGAGCGCGGCCAACGCGATCAGCGCCTGACCGCTATCGCCTATTTTCCCGGCGAAGCAGCGGCGGTTCGAACCAGTCCAGCGGGGTTGTATCTGGCGAGGAAGCTGTTGATCGCCGTCAACAACGTCAGCCGGTCGGCCTCGCGGGTGTAATAGTGATCGGCAAGCGGGACGGGGACGAACTCGACCTGCTTGCCGGCCGCCTTCATCTTGTTGAACATCGACTCGGACTGGCCGAAATCGACCGTCACGTCCTTCTTGCCGTGAATCAACAGAAGCGGCGTCTTGATCCTGGCGATGGCGT
This sequence comes from Actinobacteria bacterium 21-64-8, assembly GCA_903970225.1. GTDB lineage: Bacteria > Pseudomonadota > Alphaproteobacteria > Sphingomonadales > Sphingomonadaceae > Novosphingobium. The sequence continues at coordinate 7,771 of CAJCHR010000176.1, forward strand.
TGATCGGAGAGACGGCGGCGAAGTCGGGGGTCATCCGCTGCCAGTCATCCTTGTATTTGTGTTCGTACAGGGTGTTGCCGAAATCGTTGACCTCGCGTCGCAG
>CAJCHR010000177.1 GCA_903970225.1 Actinobacteria bacterium 21-64-8
GGGCGAGGCGCTGAAAGCCATGGGGCTGCTGTATCCCTGCCACTGCACCCGCGCCGAAATCGTGGCGACGGCGACACGCATGGGCCCGGACGGGCCGGTCTATCCGGGCACCTGCCGCCACGGCGAAGCGAACCGCGAGAATGCGGCTTGGCGCCTCGACGTGGCGAAGGCACGGGCCGTCACCGGGGCATTGTGGTGGACCGACGAACTGGCTGGGCCACAGCGAGCCACACCGGAGGTGTTCGGCGACGTGGTGCTGCTGCGCAAGGGTCTTCCCGCCAGCTATCACCTCGCCGCGACGCTCGACGACGCGGCGGACACGGTCACCCTGGTCACGCGCGGGCTCGACTTGTTCGCAAGTACGCACGTCCACCGGCTGCTTCAGGCGCTCCTCGGCCTGCCGGTGCCGGTCTGGCACCATCATGGCCTGCTGGTGGAGGCCGATGGCCGGAAGCTGGCCAAACGCCGCGGCTCACCGTCGCTTGCCGACAGGCGGCATGCGGGCGACGACGGACGCGCGCTGGCCGATGCGCTGCGCGACCACCGCTTCCCGGCTGGCATTTCGCTGAGTCAGGCCTTAGATTGAGCGCCATGATCATTGTCCTCATCATCGCGCTGGTCGGCTTCATGGGCATGACCTTGTTCAGCCTCCTCAGAGGCCTCAACGCTTTCCGGCAGGGCATGGATGAGGACCCCGTGCCGGGCGGCGGCGCGACACCGATGCAGCTCAAGCAGAACAAGATGATGTTCGCGCGCATCAAGTATCAGGCGCTGGCGATCGGCGTGGTGATCCTGATCCTCGCTTTCGCCCGCGGCAGCTGACTCGCGTCCCTTGGTCAAGCTCAACAAGATCTACACGCGCACCGGCGACGGCGGCACGACCGGCCTCGTCGATGGCTCGCGCCTGCCCAAGCACGCGGCGCGGATGGAGGCGATCGGCACGATCGACGAGGCGAACAGCGCGATCGGCCTAGCGGTACTCGCAGCCGACGCCGAGTCCGCGGCTTCGCTGACCCGCATCCAGAACGACCTGTTCGATCTCGGCGCCGATCTGGCGACCCCGGGCGAGGATTTCTCGCCGTCTCAGATGGTGCTTCGGATCGTGCCCGCGCAAGTCGATTGGCTCGAAACCGCGATCGATACGCTCAACGAGACACAACGGCCGCTGACCAGCTTCATCCTTCCGGGCGGCTCCGAGGCAGCCGCGCGCGTCCACATCGCCCGCGCGCTCGCGCGCCGGGCCGAACGCACGATGACCGCACTCGCCGCTCAAACGCCGGTCAATCCCGCTGCGCTCGCCTATGTAAACCGCCTCTCGGATTACCTCTTCGTCCTCGCCCGCGCGCTCAATGCCAACGGTGCGGGCGACGTGCTGTGGGTGCCGGGCGCGAATCGCTAGCCACCTCGTAAGCCACCCGTTACGCACCCCGCGAAGAGACGCTTCACGGAGGACGGCATGCAGACAGTAGCGGTGATCGGTGCGGGTATCATGGGCTCGGGCATTGCCCAGACTGTTGCCCAGAACGGCATCGCGGTGCTGCTGTCCGACGTCGACCTCGCGGTCGCGCAAAAGGGCAAGGCGGGAATCGAGAAGAGCCTGGGCCGGCTGGTCGCCCGGGACAAGATCACCGCTGCCGCTGCGGAGGCGCTGCTCGCGAAAATCACCCCGATCGGCGAATACGCGCCAATGGCCGAAGCCGACCTGATCATCGAGGCCGCGACCGAGCGCGAGGAGATCAAGCACAAGATCTTCAAGACCGCGGGCGAAGTGCTGAGACCCGACGCGATCCTCGCCACCAACACCAGTTCGATCCCGATCACGCGCATGTCGGTGAGCTCGCCCGATCCGGCGCGGTTCATCGGGCTGCATTTCTTCAACCCGGTGCCGGTGATGGGTCTGGTCGAAGTGATTCCGGGCCTCGCCACCTCGCAGGCGACGATCGACACGATGAAGGCCTTCGGCGCCGCGCTGAAGAAGGAAGTCGTCCTCGCTGGCGACGAGCCGGGCTTCGTCGTCAACCGCATCCTCGTGCCGATGCTCAACGAGGCGATCTTCGTTCTCGGATCGGGCATCGGCTCGGTCGAGGACATCGACAAGGGCTGCCGGATCGGTCTCAATCACCCGATGGGGCCTTTGACGCTGGCGGATTTCGTCGGGCTCGATACGCTGCTCGAGATCCTCAAGGTCTATCAGAGCACCACCGGCGACCCCAAGTACCGCCCCGCGCCTCTGCTGCAGAAGTATGTCGAGGCGGGCTGGGTCGGCAAGAAAGCCGGCAAGGGCTTCTACGACTACTCGGGCGAGAAGCCGGTGCCGACGCGCTGATCCGTCGTCCCGGCGTGCATTCGGGAACCGGCCACACCATCTACCCGTTCGAACGGCGAAGAAGGAGAATTCCATGACCGACGGCCCGCGCAAGTTCGACGGCGAGGACGAGCAGACCAAGGATCTCGCCCCCGAGAACGACAATTCCGAGCAGGACGACGCTGCAGCCCAGGCGAACACAGTCGCCGACGAGGCTTCCGGACGGTCCAGGGACAACTTCGGCCTGGGTGACACCGAAAAAGTCAAAGGGGGTATCGACGACGAGGACGACCAGCAGGATCTCGTCGATCACATGGAGCAGATGGTCAGCAGCGGCGTGATCGACAATTCGGCGTTCCGTGGCGAACCCAATTACGATGACGAGGACGGCCTGCTAGGGCCCGGCGGCGAGGATGACGATGCCGTCATCAACGAGGAAGAGGGTCTCGATTCCGACGAAGACGATGATGAGGACGAAGACGAGGAGTAAGCCGGACGGCTGACACGGCTGGCCAAACTCCCTCCGCCTGCCCTGAGCTTGTCGAAGGGCTGCCATGTTCTTCAGAACCGTCCTCAACAAAAGGACAGCCCTTCGACAGTCTGAGCGCAGACGAGAGGAGTATTGCACTGGCCAGTCCGATTGCTCAGACTTGCCCCGCTTCGCGCTTGAGTTCGTACAGCAGTTCGAGCGCATCGCGCGGGCTCAGCGCATCGATATCGAGCGCGCCCAGCCGCTCGCGCAGAACGTCGCATTCCTCCTCGCGCGCCTCCATCGCGGCAGCGAAAAGCGGGAGGTCGCCGAGGCCGGCTGCGAGCCCTCCCGTCGCGGCCCGGCCTTTCTCCAGCTTCGCCAGCACCGCCTTGGCCCGCGCGATCACCGGCGAAGGCACCCCG
>CAJCHR010000178.1 GCA_903970225.1 Actinobacteria bacterium 21-64-8
GACCTACAATCCGCTGACCACGCAGATAGAATCGCACGATTACATGGCCGAGCTGTTCCATGTGATGAGCCGTACGAATGCGATCTGTAACAATCTGGCACTTGATGCCTGGCTCTACATCAGCATCGGCTATTTCGCGCAAATCCCCAAGGCCGGTGAAGTCGGCTCCTCGACGATGCCGCACAAGATCAATCCGATCGATTTCGAGAACGGCGAGGCGAACTTCGGCCTCGCGAACGCGCTGCTGCTGCATCTGGCAGGGAAGCTCGCGAACTCGCGCCTGCAACGCGACCTCAGCGACAGTTCGGCGCTGCGCAGCATCGGATCGGCGTTCGGCTATGCCTGTATCGGCATCGATTCGCTCTCACGCGGGCTGGGCAAAATCGCGGTCAACGCGGGCCGTATCGATGCGGATCTGGTGACTGCCTGGGAAACGCTTGGCGAGGGGGTCCAGACGGTCATGCGCCGCGCGGGCATTGCCGAACCCTATGAAAAGATGAAGGCGCTGACCCGCGGCGCGCAGATTACGCGCGAGGACCTGGCCGCCTTCATCGCCGACCTGGAATTGCCCGAAGCGGACAAGCAGCGCCTCACCGCGATCGGGCCGGCCGACTACGTCGGCCTTGCCAGCAAGCTGGTGGACAACGTGCCGCTCGATTGAGTTGAATTCGGTGCGGAACAAATTGGTGCGCCCGGAGGGAGAAAGTTTGAACGAGCTGTTTTCGACTCGCGCTACTTGGAATGACCGCTTGTCCGCTACGACGGCGTGGGTTGCGCCCGCGGCCAGCACAACACCGCCGGAACCACCTATTTGAGAGGGGGGTACACGACCTGTTTATTGCCATATCGCTCACGCAAGATGACTCCGCGACGATCGATGGTCGATACGTCGGGATCGAGTGGATCGTAGGTGAAAGTAGCGGTGAACTTGCCACCCTCGATGCGATACTGCATCGACGACCACCGCTTGTCGGACGCCTCCGCTTCCCAAAATTCCAGCAAAGCGTCGATTAATTCGCTCGTCGGGTCTCTCCAGAGCAGGTTGGCGCCGAGATCCTTGAAGATCGATATGTCGGCCCACCCCCAATCCGCTTCGACGTAGAGAAAGGTGCCATCGAGAGGATAGTCCGTATCCCGAGCAAGGATATTCCCAATCTCGTTCAGCCACGCGCCGCTCTCATTTGCCATGAGGTTATCCCTTTGCGCTATTGGGAAATGGACGGAAGCCACGCTCTCCATCAACGGAGTAAACGACGTATATCTTGGCTGGCCGTCGCGACAAGCCGACATATATGGGAGTGATCGAGACGTAGACCTGCTTGCCAACCTTGATGTCTTTGGCCCACTTATCTTCCAGCACGCGGTAGCCACCGCGATTGAAGTTCGCATCCTGCGCGAAATGGTTGAATGTATCGGTCGGTCCGTTGAAGCGGGCTGCAATGTAGTGGCCGCCATCGTCCGTGGTTACCGATCGTTGCCGCCAGCCGCCGCCTGAGCGCTACGCGAGCGCCGTTGAGTGGGCATAAGTGTCAGCGTTCCCGTCACTGAGGTCGTTCTGTCAGTCGAGTCGAGCGTGTAGGAATAGCCATTGCGGGCGACGACATGACCCTGAGGTTTGCCTGTCGCCGGCATCGGGGCGACAGACCGAGAAGACGGAATGGAAATGGTGCACCCGACAGGATTCGAACCTGTGACCTACGCCTTCGGAGGGCGCCACTCTATCCAGCTGAGCTACGGGTGCAGTAGCGGGCGCGGTTAGCAGAGCCGCCGGGGTCGGACAAGCCGCTGTTGATGCGTATCACCCCGCAATCGGGGCGCCATGCGCCAGCGCATAGGCCTCGTCCGTCTCGACCTCCTCGGGGGCGAGATCCGGATAAGGCCCCAGCATCAGGAAGAACACCGCGGCCAGTACGCCCAGCGGCAATTGCGCCCAGAGCACGCTGTCATAGCTCTTGGTGAGATCGTAGATGTGGTTCGCCACAAGCGGCGCGAGGCCGTTCGCGAGCAGCGCCACCCCGCCGATCGCGCCGAACATTGTGCCGAAGTTGCGGACGCCGAAATGGCGAGAGGCGAGGTAGGCCGAGGCATCGTACTCGCTGCCTGCGGCAAGCCCGATCATCAGGAAGGCGATGCGCGCGGCCGCGCCCGATCCGGGCACCGCGAGCAGCAGCAGCGCGGCGGCGATCGGCGCGATCACGCCCAGCGCGGCGACCTTCTTGGCGTCGAAACGGTCGAGCAGGAAGCCGCCGCCTAGCCGTCCGGTGACCGAACCGATCCCGATCAGCGCGGCGATCTGCGCGGCCTCGGTATGGCCGAAACCTCGCCCGATCAGCACCGGGACGGCGTTGGTGGTGAGCGTGCACAGCGCGACCGAATAGGTGACCAGCGCGGCGATCATCAGCACGAAGGCGCGCGAGGTGAATGCCGCGCGCAGTTCGGCGCGCGACCCGCGCTGAACCACCGGCGCCGCGCCACGCAGTTCGCGCGCGCCGCGAAAGGACATCAGCACCAGCGGGAACACCACCACGAAGCAGATCGCGGCAAGGCTCACGTACGCATGGCGCCAGCCCTGGTACGTCACCAGTGCATCGGTCAGCATCGGGATGACCGCCGCGGTGATCCCCGTGCCGCACAGCGCGCAGGCGAGCGCCATGCCCCGGTTGTGCTCGAACCGGCTGGTGATCGCCGCAGTCCAGATCGTGGGCAGGACGAGCATGTTGCCAAACCCCAACAAGGCCCAGAGCAGCCACCAGGTCAGTTCGCTGGTCGCGGTCGAGAGCAGTGCGAGCGTGCTGCAGAACAGCGCCACGCCAAGCAGGCCGATTCGCCGGGGACCGAAGCGGTCGACCGCAAACCCGGTCAGCGGCGCGGCCCAGATCGCGATCAGCGCGATGATGAACGGCCCCGCGGTGATCCCCGCGCGGCTCCAGCCGAACTCACGCTCGAGCGGGCCGACCATCACCCCCAGCGAATAGCCGTGGACCGCGCAGAGCATCACGCCGGCGAGCGAGGGCGGCAGGACCCGCCAGTTGTCGCGCCATTCCTCGGGTGCCCACGCGCCGCCTGCCATTATCCGCTCCCGAAGTTTTGTTGTTGCGGCGTACTCTCGACGATGTTCGCGCGAATGCAAAGAGTTCGTGGCTGCCGCTGAGCACGGGCTTGAAAGTTCGCTCTATGTTCCGCATGGTCGTGCGATGGCGATCAGCGATCCCCCTGTTTTCGAGAACCACACCGCACTCGACGTCGCGCGGGGGATCTGCCGGCTGTTCGCGCGCAACGACATCTGGTGCCTGGCCGAAATGCCCCTGCGTTGCGGGCGCCGCGCCGACCTGATGGGGGTCGATGCCAAAGGGCGGGTGATCCTGGTCGAGATCAAGGTCAGCCGCGCGGACTTGCTCGGTGATGCCAAGTGGCCCGAATACCTCGACTACTGCGACCGGTTCTATTGGGGCCTACCCCCGGCGCTTTCTCGCGCGCCGCTGGAGACCGATGTGTTCCTGCCCGAACGCTGCGGCGTGATCGTGGCCGATGGCTACGATGCGCAGATCGTCCGCCCGGCGCCGCTGGTTCCGCTCGCGGCGGCGCGGCGCAAGGTCGAGGTCGAGCGGCTCGCGCGCGCGGCGCTGCGGCGGCTGGTCACCGGTGCCGATCCCGAATGCGGCGGCTGGGGCATGGTGCAGGGGTGACGCGGAGAACAGCTTGACAACACAGGGCAGGTAGCGGCCCAAGTGTGCATGCTTCAGAATTCCCCCGTCTGGATGCAGGCGCTGGCCTCGGCCGCCGCGCTGACCACCATTGTAGCGTTGCGTTATGCCGCGACCAGCGGCTTCTTCGCTTGGCTCACCGTCCGGCGCCACCCCGGTCATTACCGCGGCCTTGCCCCGCAGATGCGGCGCGAGGTCGGCTGGTCATTGCTCTCGGCGGCGATTTACGGCGTGCCCGCCGGGATCGCGGCTTGGCTCTGGCAGGCGTTCCACTGGACGCGGATCTATACCGATGTTCACGCCTTCCCGCTCTGGTACCTGCCGGTCTCGCTGATCGCGTATCTCTTCGCGCACGACACCTGGTTCTACTGGACTCACCGCTGGATGCACCGCCCCGCGCCGTTCCGGCTCGCTCACGCGGTGCATCACGCCAGCCGGCCTCCCACGGCATGGGCGGCGATGAGCTTTCATCCGATCGAGGCGCTGACCGGCGCGCTGGTGATCCCGGCGCTGGTGTTCGTGATCCCGATCCACGTCGCGGTGCTCGGGCTGGTGCTGACGATCATGACCTTGATGGGCGTGACCAATCACATGGGCTGGGAGATGTTCCCGCGCGCGCTGGTCCACTCGCGCGCCGGCGGCTGGCTGATCACCGCGAGCCACCACCAGCGCCACCACGAGCAATACCGCTGCAATTACGGACTCTACTTCCGCCTGTGGGACAAGCTGTGCGGCACCGATCGCGGCGTGGCGCAATTTCCCCCGGCCGCCAGCGAAGAGACCGTGCGGCACGCGTGAACCTGTGCGGCTGATTGCGCCCGCAAGGTGACAGCTCGCGCTGCGGCTGTTGACACATCTGACACAGTCCTGGGAAACAACTGTAACCTTGCGGATCTGTGACCTTACCGATCCAGCCTGAACGCTGCGGCCGCGAGCGGGGCGCCGTCACCGTTTCGGCAGCGGGGCTATGCATGACGATGTCCGATCTCGCAGCGGCGGGAGGCAGAAATCGCGTCCCTGCCGAACGCAATACCGCGCGGCCATGGCTGTAGGAAAATGCTTTTTGCGCCAAGCGCCCGGCGAACCGAGTGGCGGACGCGGACACGGCGCTTGGGATTTGACCAGCACCATCGTGCTCCCGGCTTGACTCAAGGCCGATACAGATAAAAAAACGCCATCGGGGTTTGCGATCCCCCTTTCAGGCATCCGCCCAAGAATCGCGTCCTTGATCAAGGGCGCATCATGCCTGCGAGCTATATGCCCCGTTCGACCGTTTTTTCATCGACCCTGTCGTGTCTCATCGCCTGTGCGGTCTTCATGCAGACTTCGATGGCGACGCGAGCGCAAACGATCCAGCCTTGGCCCGACGTCTTCGTGAGCAAGCCTCTCACGACAGACTGGCTTGTCTCCGGGGAGGTCATCGGTCGAAGTGGAGGCGACAGCCGAACCTCCCAGCTGGAGACACGTGTTCAGGTCGGACATGCGTTCAGCAAGGCGGTGACGGTGTGGGCGGGATGGGTACACTTCGCCAATTACAATCCATCCGCGCCGAATGGGCAGGAGGATCAAGCGGTCGAGCAGTTGAACTGGACTATCGGTTCGGTTGGACGGCTGCATTTTTCGACACGCACGCGCCTGGAACAACGGTTCGTGCGCGGCACGGACGGCACCAACGTCCGCTGGCGACAGCAGGTTCGTGCCTCGTATCCGCTCGGAAGCAAGGGTGCGCCCAGCGCCGTTCTTTGGACCGAACCGTACATTGCGCTCAATCGAACCGGCGTCCAGCGGCACACGCTGGATCAGCTGCGCACCTTTGTCGGCCTGTCGATCCCGGTCTCGCGCCAGGTCGATCTTGAGGTCGGTTATCTGAACCAGCGTCTTTATCGTCCGACCACGACGATCGTGAACAACGCGATCCCGATCGTCTTTGCGATCCGCTTCTAGGGCCTGGCCCGCTTTCTGAAAGTTTTCGGCCTTTCAGGCGCTCAAAGCTGCAACCCGAAGCGCGGGCCGAGCCAGGTTGTCATGCTGTAGAGCACAACCGTCAGCGCACATCCGGCGAGAAGCGCGAGCCAGAACGCAGCGCCGTTCCGCAGGAGCACCGGGATCAGCAGGAACATCGGCAAGGAGGGAAGCACGTACCAGAACGTCGCGCTGGAATGCGCAGCCATATTCTGCACATTCGGCTTTTCGGCCCACAACCAGATCATGCTGAGCACAGAGATCAGCGGTAGCGACGCTATGAGCGCACCGGTACCCGGATATCGCCGCGCAACCGTCGATGCGATGGCTATCAGAATGCCCGACACGGTGGCTTTGAGTGCGATGTAGAGCATTGCGCCATCGCTACGCTGTGTCCGCTTCCCGGGAAAGGGGCGAGAAAACCGAGGCGATGCTGGTGACTGGCGGGCCATTATCGCGCCGCTCTTCGCCGCGGACCCTTGCAGGATCGGCAAAGCCTGCCCTACCGAAGAACCGTGGCAACGACAGAACAAGACGGGACGGGGGGTGTGGCGCGGCTGATGCAGCCGGGCGGAGCGCTTGCGCCGTTCCAGGCTCCCGCGTTCCGCGCGATCTGGATCGCCAACCTTGCTTCCGCGGTCGGCTCGACGATGCAGGCGGTCGGCGCGGCGTGGCTGATGACCGACCTCACCACCTCGCACGAGCTGATCGCGCTGGTGCAGGCGTCGGCGACGCTGCCGATCATGCTGTTCGGCATGTTCGCGGGCGCGATCGCCGACAATTACGACCGCCGGATGGTCATGCTGGTCGCGCAGATCGGCATGCTGGTGGTTTCGGCGGCGCTCTCCATCCTGACCTATATGGGCCAGATCACGCCGTACCTGCTGCTGGCGTTCACGGTCTCGGTCGGTATCGGCACCTCGCTCAATTCGCCCGCCTGGCAGGCCTCGGTGCGCCAGCAGGTGGGCCTGCGCGACCTGCCGCAGGCGATCGCGCTCAATTCGGTCGCATTCAACCTCGCGCGCAGCGTCGGCCCGGCGCTGGGCGGACTCGTCATCTCCTTGTGGAGCGTATCGGCAGCATTCCTGTTCAACGCGGTCAGCTACATCGGGCTGATCATCGTGCTGTTGAACTGGCATCCGCCGCGCCACCACATCGATGAGCGGCGCGCGATCCTGCCCGCGATCGCGATCGGCATCCGGTTCTGCATGACCTCCTCGCCGATGCGCCGGGTGCTGGCGCGCGGGTTCGTGCTCGGTTTCGGAATTGCCGGCTATCAGGCGCTGATCCCGGCAGTTGCGCGCTCGCAGCTTCACGGCACGCAGATCGACTTCGGGCTGATGCTGGGCATGTTCGGGATCGGTTCGATCATCGGCGCGCCGCAGCTAGGCGCGCTGCGGCGCCGGTTCGGGCTCGAGAACGTGCTCGCGGTCGGCGCCATCGGGTTCATCATCGCCCAGTCGCTCATGGCGATGTCGACCACCATCTGGCAGGCGCTTCCCGCGACGTTCATTGCCGGCCTCGCGTGGGTCGCGATCCTGACCAGCATCAACGTCGCGGTGCAGATGCGCTCACCCGATGCGATCCTGGGCCGGTGCCTGTCGATCTATCAGTCGGTCACGTTCGGCGGGATGGCGATCGGATCGTGGTTCTGGGGCTGGGTCGCGGACCGCCATTCGCTTTCGTTCGCGTTCCACGCCGCGGCGGCATTCCTGCTCGTGGCACTGGTGGCGATGCGGCTGTTCGTGCCGATGCCCAAACCCGGCGAGGGCGTGATCACCGCGTGAGCTTCACCGCGCATTCAGCCGCAAACAAGCACCCGCACCGGGCTATGCGCCTTCTGTCCGGACTGCCTGCCATCCTCCTTTCGCTGGCCTTGGTCAGCGAGCCTGCCGCCGGGCAGGAGATCCTGCGCGATGCCGAGACCGAGGCGTTCTTCCACGACATGGCGAGGCCCCTGATCGTCGCGACCGGCCTTGATCCCAAGAACGTCGACGTCGTTCTGGTCAATGATCCCGAGGTCAACGCGTTCGTCGCGGGCGGGCAGGCGGTCTACGTCAACAGCGGCCTGATCAACATGGCCGACAGCGCGGGCGAAGTGCAGGGCGTGGTCGCGCACGAGCTGGGCCACGTCGTCGGCGGCCATGCGATCAATGATACCGGCGTGAAAAATGCGAGCCATATCAGCATCTTGTCTTTGCTGCTCGGCGGGCTGGCGGCGGC
>CAJCHR010000179.1 GCA_903970225.1 Actinobacteria bacterium 21-64-8
AAGCGTCATTTCGCCGCGGCAGGAAGAGCGCGACGGCGCGGTCCACATCGTCATCCCCGAAGGGCTGGGCTATCCGGTCACGTCGCAGGCGCTTGCGACGGCGCAGCGCGGATAGCGGGCTCCGTCGCGGCGGATCGCAGCGCCGAATGTGACGGCGGGTTGCCGCTGACAGGCACGCTGCCCCGCCGCCACCGACCGCTGTCGCAGCGAAGAGCCCGAACTTTCTCCGCTGGGCAGCAGCGGACATCCTGCGGCACGTCCGCTGCTCGAAGCGGCCGCCAGAGGGCGGCCATGCGACACACGTAAAAATCGGCACCCGCACCCTTTCCACCCCGAAAACAATCGCTATAGGGGGCGCTCCCAACGATTCGGGACCGCGGTAAACCGCCGTGTGGACGCATAGCTCAGTTGGCAGAGCAGCTGACTCTTAATCAGCGGGTCCTTGGTTCGAGCCCAAGTGCGTCCACCATTTTCTCGATCTAAAACAGATACTTAGATAGGTTCGAACAACCCTCGAGAATTGCCCGCGACATGGGTTTCGCTATAGGCTCCGTGTAGATCCCGCCGCAAGATGGGCAAAATCGCACATCGACGTGTTGATGAATTCGGTTCGATGGATGCGCTGCCGTTTCTGGTCCGTTGCAGGTGTCGCGTGAAACCTCCGATCAGGCCACGGCTTCGAGGCCCGCGATCGCGGTGCGGTGCATCATCCTTCCGGATTCGGGCGCGTAGGGTACCACGCGGTGCAACGCGCAGGTGTTGTCCCAGATCACGCAATCGCCTTCTTCCCATTTGTGGCGATAGCTGAAATCGGGCTGCGCGGTCCAATCGAGCAGGCGCGCGAGCAGCGAGCGGGCTTCGGGCTGCGACAGGCCTTCGATACGGTCCGCCGTCGAGCCGATCACCAGCGACTTTACGCCATTGGGACGCGTCCAGACGAGCGGATGAACATGAAACATGCCGCGGCGCGCCTCATCGAGCGCTTCAGGTCCGCAAACCTCGCGCACCGACGCGGTCACCGTGTGAACCACTCGCAAGCCTTCGAGCTCGGCCTTCTCCTCGTCGGGCAGCGCCGCGTATGCCGCGCGGGTGCTGGCGAATTCGGTCTGTCCGCCCTTTGGCGCGAGCTTGCGCGCACTGAGCATCGTAGCGCGCGGCGGGGCGACCGAAGTGGTCAGCCCATCCATATGCCAGAACCAGGTGCCGAGCACGTATTCCGCCTCGATGTTCGCTCCCTCGTCCAGCGTCACCTGGTAAACCTCGGCGGCATCGCCCTTGCCGGGAACTTGCGCGGTTATGTTGATCCGCTCACCCAACGCGTCGGTCAGAGCAAGCTGTTCTTGATCGCTCAGGCCGATCCGCGGGAAGATCAGCACGGTGTGCTTGTCGAGCAGCTCTTGCAACTGCACGCTCAGCGCCGGATCGCCGATCTGCGCGCGATCGAACCAGACTTTGGCGCCGATCGCCGGCTTCAGGATTTCCACTTTAACAGTCATGACTGGCCTCCGAAACGCGCTGAGCGCGAGCCTTTTGGTGGTGGTGGATTGACCTAGATTATGCGGCCGCCGTTGACGCCGATGACCTGACCCGTCACGTAACCGGCTTCCTCCGAAGCCAGCCATGCGACCGCGCCAGCGATATCGGATGGCCTGCCCTCCCGGCAGATCGGACCGGTCGCCGCGGTAGCCTCGCGGGTTCCGAGTTGCTGCGAATCTGCGAACGATTTTTCGGACATGATCGTACCGGTGATGAAGCGCGGCGGGATCACGTTCGCGGTGATGCCGGACGGCCCGAACTCGACTGCGAGCGTGCGGGTCAGTGCGATCATGCCGCCTTTGGACGAGGCGTAAGCCGCCATAAACCGTGCGCCGGTCTGCGCGGCGGAGGAGGCGATATTGATGATCCGGCCCCAACCTGCCGCGAGCATGTCGGGCAGCACCTGCTGGGTGACGATGAACGTCCCGGTCAGGTTGACCTTGTGGATCTGCTCCCAGTCCTCCAGCGTTGTTTCCAGGAATGGTGCGAACCCGGTGATCGCCGCGTTGTTTACCACAATCCCGACAGGGCCGAGGTCCACCCGCAGCTTGGCGACCGCATCCGCCACTTGGATGGGATCGGAAATGTCGGCGCCGAGCGCGATCGCGCTGCCCCCTTCCGCCACCACCTGCGCAACGGTCTCAGCACAGCGTGCCGCGTCGAGATCGAGCACGCCGATAGCGATTCCGTCACGCGCGAGCCGCCGCGCGCAGGCCGCACCGATGCCCGCCGCGGCACCGGTTATGAGTGCGACCCTGCTCATCGCGTGCTCCCTCTGCGGGTTTGCCGATCAGTTACCATGAGCCAGTTCCTCGCTCATCTGCGCCAGCAACGGCATGATCGCCCGGTCGGCGAGCACGGTGCAGAAGTACTCGTTGAGCCGGCGGATCTTGCCACCCTCGAAGGTGAAGACGAAGACATACTGGTTGCAATAAGGCTCGCCGTTGCTGAGCACCGCATCGCCCTCGAACTCGAGCACCACTGTGTCCCCCTCCGCAACGACTGTGTGGACGATCGGCCGGAACCCAGTGGGCACGACCTCGCGGAACGCTGCCGTAGTGGCGAGCATCGTCTCACGGTTGCGCCATCCGGACACGCCGGCGAAACCCTTAGTGAAGGTCTCCGCATCGGGCGTGATGCAGCGCGCCATCAGATCGGCGTCGCCTTCGTCCATGGCACGCAGGAAATCGAGCGCGACCTGCTTGTTCGCTTCGCTCATGAGATTTCTCCTTTCGGTTTGCTGCCCAACAAGGCTCGCAGCCAGGCCGCCAGGCGGGCGATCGCTGACGGCGGCGGCGGACTGGGTGCCGCAGAAGCCGCGGCTGGCAGGAGCGTTCCGCTCGGCTGAGCGCTCGCCTCTATTCCTGCCTTGAGCTGCTCGGCGAAGCTTCGCGCGAACTTGGGCAGCAGCGGTCCGCCCATCGCCTCCCACATCGGCGCCATCGGCCCGCTGCCGCGCACTTGCACGTTCAGCGCGATCTCGGTCTGCGCACCTTTGGGACTGGCGAGATAGCTGCCCCCGCCCTGCACCGGGTCGCCCTCGACGTCATAAGTGAAGTCGACACGCTCGGGCCCGGCCCAGCGGTCGACATGGACCTTGACCTTCACCGTGCGCACCAGGCCACCGACGCCGACCTTGAGCACCCAGCGCGAATCGTCCTCACTTTCCAGTGTGAAGCTCTGGAAGCCGGGCATGATCTCGGCCCAGCGCTCGATGTCGCGCGCATAGACCCATGCGGTATCGATGCCTGCATCGACCAGTACGGTTTGAGTGGTCTCGATCATGTCACAGCCCCAGCCGGGCGACCTCCTTCTCGAGCAGGTCGCTGGGCTTGCCGGCCGCGTGCCTCGCCGCGAGCCAGCCGTAAGTCATGCCGCGCGCGTTCGAGATGCCGCTCTGCATGACCGCGCCGGTCTCCATCCGCGCGACCGAGTTGCCCGCCGCATAGAGTCCGGGAATCGCCTGATCGTCCCAGCCCAGCACCTGGCTGTGGATGTCGGTGAGCAGGCCCGACGAGGTGATCGCAGTGCCGCCCATTCGCTTGAGCTCAACCGCGTAGAACGGCGCTTTGACCAGCGGCCCCAGCACCGGGCTCGGCTTGTGAAACGGATCGCCGCACATCCACGTGCTCCACGGATGCGTGCCGCGGCCGAACGCGGGGTCTTCGCCGCGCTCGGCGCCCGGGTTGAACACTGCGACGGTCGCCTCGAGCCCTTGCGGATCGACCCCGATCAGCCGCGCGAGTTCGACCAGCGTATCGGCCTTGGCGCCCAGCCCCTCGGGCCAGTCCGAACCCGGCATGATCGATCCGAACGGATATTTCTCGAGCGCCTGGCTGTCGATGATCGCCCAGCAGGGGAAGTTGGGATGCGTCTGGGTGCTGCCGTCGATGATGTCGATCGTGTAGTAGAACGAGCGGTAGAACGCCTCGTTGCCGAAGCGCTTGCCCGCGCGGTTGACCACGATCGTGTGCGGCTGGCCGATCACTGGCAGCACGCTGTTCCACACCAGCCTGCCGTCCTCGTCCTCCTGACCCGGCACGGTGAAGCCGAGCGAGGTGATGTCGGGAACGCTGGCGATGCGCGCGCCGAGCGGACCGGTCAGGCGGAAGTTCGCGCCGTCGACGGTCGCGATCACCATCGAGCCGAGTTCGAGCTGGCGGCTCAGCGTCTTGTTGTAGTCCTGGTTGCGCTCGTAGCTGCTGACCGCGACGACCACGCCCTTGCGCGCCTTGATGAAGATGTCCTTGCCGTTCTGGACGGCGCGCACGCCAACGACACGGCGACCGTCGGCGATCAGCTCCTCGCCGCTGGTGTCGACCATCATCGGGATGCCCCGGTCGATCGCGCCCTTGACGAAATAGGCCGCGAGCCCGCAGCCCAGGCACCGCTCATCGTTGGTCAGGCGCTCGGCCATCTTGGCGAAGTCCCACTTGACGATGTTCGCGGTGCCGCCGCCGTTGACGAACATGTCCTCGTGCGTGAGCCCGTAAGGCATCTGCGGCGAGATGCGCGTCTTGGCTTGCCACTCGCCGAGCGAGGCGGCCGGAAACGGCAAGACCTCGAGCATACGGCCCTCGGGCACGCTATCGTTGCTGTGGCGATAGTAGTAGTCCGGGCAATCGCGGATCGGCGCCATCTTGAGGCCGATCGTGTCCTCGAACCACTGCAGCGCGACCCGCGCGTGGACGACCTTGTTGAGGATCGCGAGGTCACTGCCATAATCCATCGACAGCCGCTTCAGGTAGCGAAAGCCGCTTTCCGCCGAGTCCTCGACGCCGATCGCGGCGGCGTGATGATTGCCCGCGACCCACACCTCGCCCATCGAGAGCGCGGTCACCCCGCCAACCTGCGACGAACGCTCCAGCACGATGGCCTCGAGCCCGTTTTCGTGTGCGGTGATCGCCGCCGAGAGTCCGCCGATGCCCGATCCGAGCGCAACGAGATCGGTTTCGATATCCCAGTGATCGGGGAGGTTGTTCAGCATATCGCGCGATCTCTCTTGCCCATGAACCCGCTCGCTGGCCGATCCGAACGGATCGGCCGCCTTGAGTCTCGATGTCCGCTGGCTGCCCGATTTGGCGATAGCCGGCAACCTATAAAATACCATGTAGTCTTTTTTAGTAGCGAACCACGCAGTCCGGTGACATGCCCGGAGAGGTGCTGCTACGAGGAGCGCCTTCATCCAGCAGCAAGGGAGCGTGGCGGCCGGAAAATGACGGTGGAGTTACCCAAGGGTCCCCCGCGGCGATCGCGCGGACGGCCAAGCGTCGAAGGCGTTGCGGAAATCGACGACGAGATCCTGCGCGTTGCGCTCGAGCAGTTCATCGCTCACGGTTACGGCGTCTCGATGAGCCAGATCGTCAAGGCTGCGACGATCTCGAAGAATACGATGTATTCGCGCTTCTCGTCGAAGGAGGAGCTGTTTCGCGCGCTGATCCGCCGCCAGATCGAACGGGTTTCCGAGACGCTGCCGTTCGGTTCGCCTGAAGCGTATTACGATCTCGAGCGCGGGCTCAGGAATTATGCCGATCGCACGCTCGAGGTCAGCCTTGAACGGGACTTCATCGAGGTCAATCGCCTGATCTACAGCGAGGCACGACGCTTTCCCGAACTCGCTGTCGCCGCCACCGAGCGCAATGCGGTCGGGATAGCGCAATTGTCCGACTTCATTCACACACGAGCCGAGAAGGACGGAATTCCCTGCCGCGATCCGCGCACCGTCGCCGAAGTGCTGATCCTCACGATGCGAGGGTGGTACCTCAACGCCATGCTGCTTGAAACGAAGCCTTCTACAAATATGCGAAAGGATTGGATCAAGCGCGCGGTAAGGACAATTTTATCGTCCAGGAGCGAATGGTAGATCCGTCTCCCCTCAGAACAGCGTTTATATCAGGTTAGCTCACCACTCACTTTGCGCCTACTGATCGGCGAACAATAACGCGGGGGTTTCAAGCACGCGTTTCAGCGCCTGCACGAAACTAGCAGCGTCCCACCCGTCGACCACGCGGTGATCGCAGCTGATCGAGAGATTCATCAGCTTCGCGGCGGCCACTGCGCCGTTGCGGAACACGGGGCGCTCCACGATCCGATTGGGCCCGATGATCGCTACTTCGGGGCGGTTGATCACCGGCGTCGTCGCGATCCCGCCAAGCGGCCCGAGCGAGGTGATCGTCAGCGTCGATCCCGAGAGTTCCTCGCGCGCCGCCCTGCCAGTCCGCGCGAGATCGGCAAGGCGAGCGATCTCGCCCGCCAGCTGCCAGATATTGCGGCCCTGCGCGTCGCGGATCACCGGTACCATGAGCCCCGCATCGGTCTGCGTGGCGATCCCCAGATGCACCGCGCCGCTGCGCGTGACGACGCCCGCTTCGTCGTCATACCGGGCGTTGATCATCGGGAAGCCCGAAACCGTCTTGCAGATCGCCGCGATCAGCAACGGCAGCACGGTGAGCTTGGGCTTGTTTCCCCGCGTCGCGTTAAGATCGGCGCGAAGCTCCTCGAGCTTGGTGACCTCGATCTCCTCGATATACGTGAAATGTGGAATTGCGCGCTTCGACGCCGCCATGTTCTCGGCGATCCGCCGCCTGAGGCCGACCACGGGAACCTCCACGTCGGCCGAGCGAGCGCTTGGGGCACGGTACGCGCGGTTATACGTGAGGAATGCGTCAAGATCGGCGTGACGGACCCGGTCGCCCGCGGTCTTGACCTGCGCGAGATCGATACCGAGGAGCTTCGCGCGCTGGCGAATGGTCGGGGAGGCGAGCACGCGTTCCTCGCGCCCGGGATTAGAAGGCGCCGCTGAGATCGGCTCAATCTCCGCGCGGACAGGAGCCGCGCGGACTGGGCCAATCGCAAGTGATGGTGCGGGAGGTTCGGGCGGCGAAGGTGCAGGCGCGCCATCGTGGACATAGTCGACGGCACACGGCACCGCCGCATCCTGATCGCCAGCCGCGCCTTCGGTCTGGAACACGGCAAGGACCGAGCCGATTGCGATCCGATCGCCGACTTTGCCCGAAGTCTGGAGAACCTTACCGGATACCGGGGCACTCATCTCAACCGTCGCCTTATCGGTCATGACGTCGCAGAGCGGTTCGTCTTCCTCGATCATGTCGCCGGGTTGTACATGCCAGGCGACGATTTCCGCTTCAGCGATGCCTTCACCGATGTCGGGGAGCTTGAACGTGTATGCGGTCATGAACTCAAATCTCGACAATACGGCGCAGCGCATCGCCGACGCGTCGCGGGCCAGGAAAGTATTCCCACTCGAAGGCGTGGGGGTACGGCGTGTCCCAGCCGGTGACCCGTTCGATGGGTGCCTCGAGTTCGAAGAAGCAGTGCTCCTGCACCAAGGCCGCGAGCTCAGCGCCAAAGCCGCAGGTCTTTGTCGCCTCGTGCACGATGACGCATCGGCCGGTCTTTTTCACCGAAGCGGTAATCCGGTCGAGATCGAGCGGCATCAGCGTGCGCAAGTCGATCACTTCGGCATCGATTTCCGTCTCCGCTGCCGCGGCGAGGGCGACGTGTACCATCGTTCCGTAAGCGAGCACGGTGACAGCGCTGCCTTCGCGCGCGATCCGCGCTTCACCCAGCGGGATGCGGTAGTGACCGGCGGGCACCTCGCTGTCGGGGTGGCGCGCCCAAGGCCGGACCGGCCGGTCGTGATAGCCGTCGAACGGACCGTTGTAGAGCCGCTTGGGCTCGAAGAAGAGGACGGGATCGTCGTCCTCGATCGCCGAGATGAGCAGGCCCTTGGCATCATAAGGGTTCGATGGGATGACCGTCTTGAGCCCCGCGACGTGGGTGAATATCCCCTCGGGGCTCTGGCTGTGAGTCTGGCCGCCGAAGATGCCGCCCCCGTAAGGAGAGCGGACCGTGATCGGCGACCACCACTCGCCGCCGGTGCGATAACGCATGCGGGCCGCCTCGGAGATGAGCTGGTCCGTCGCCGGATAGATGTAATCGGCAAACTGGATCTCAACGACGGGGCGCTTGCCGTAAGCGCCCATGCCTACGGCGACCGCGACGATGCCGCCCTCTGCGATCGGCGCGTCGAATATGCGCGCCGAGCCATGTTTCTTCTGCAACCCTTCGGTAGCGCGAAATACCCCTCCGAAAAAGCCGACGTCCTGTCCGAAGATCACCACGGAGGGATCCCGTTCGAGCGCGGTATCGAGCGCGTTGTTGATCGCTTCGATCATGTTCATCGCGGGCATGTCAGAACCCCGCCTGAGCGCGCTGGATCTTCAGATGCTTGGGCATCTCCTTGTAGACATCGTCGAACATCGAGGCAGCGGAAAGCCGGTCGCCGTCGTGGAGGGTGCCGTAGCTTTCGGCCTCCTTTCCCGCAGCGCGGACCTCTTCGGCCAGCACCTTGCCGAGCGCTGCATGCTCTTCGTCCGACCAATGGCCGAGCGCGACCAGGTGCTGTCTGAGCCGTTCGATCGGATCGCCGAGCGGCCAGGCCGCGGCTTCGGCATCGGGACGATACTTGCCCGGATCGTCCGATGTCGAATGGCCTTCGGCCCGGTACGTGAACAGCTCTATCAACGTCGGTCCTGATCCGGCACGCGCACGGTCCCGTGCCCACTTGGTTACAGCGTAGACGGCAAGGAAATCGTTACCGTCGACCCGCAATGCGGGGATGCCGAAGCCCACTCCGCGCGCGGCGAACGTGGTGCGTTCGCCCCCTGCGATCCCCGAAAAGGAAGAGATCGCCCATTGGTTGTTGACGATGTTGAGGATGACCGGGGCCTGGTAGACGCTCGCAAACGTCAGCGCGTAATGGAAGTCACCTTCCGCGGTCGCGCCTTCACCGATCCATGCGGCAGCGATTCGGGGGTCGTTCTCCGACGCAGAAGCCATGGCCCAGCCGACGGCCTGGCTATACTGCGTGCCCAGGTTTCCCGAGATCGAGAAGAAGGCTGCTTCGCGGCTCGAGTAAAACACCGGCATCTGCCGGCCCTTCAGCCGATCATGGGTGTTCGAGTAGACCTGGTTCATCATATCGACGAGCGACCAGTCACGAGCGACCAGCAGCCCCTGCTGGCGGTACGTCGGAAAGCACATGTCGGCGCGGTCCAGCGCCATGGCAGCGGCAACGGCTACGGCCTCCTCGCCAGTAGACTTCATGTAGAAGCTGGTCTTGCCCTGGCGCTGCACCCGCACCATCCGGCTGTCGTAGGCCCGGGTAAGCATCATGGCGCGCAGCCCGCGCAGCAGGATTTCGGGCGCGAGCGTGGGATCCCAGGGCCCGACCGCGCTGCATTCGCCATCGAGCACGCGGATCAACTGATAGGCATGATCGCGGATGGCGCCCGGATCGACATCGATTGGCGGACGGCTCACGATCCCCGCGGCAGGAACCGAGATGTGCGAGAAATCGATCGCGTCACCCGGGCGGCCATGCGGCTGCGGCACATGGAATCCTTCGTTCGCCGGATAGGTCATGAACGACGTTCACTGAGAGGGGCCAGAAGATGCATGCCGCGATGAAGCACGACGTGCTCCACCAGCGGTGAACTGCGCATCTTCTCGGCGATGATGCCCGCAGGATGATCGCCAATTGCGTCCATGACGATCGACACCGCGATCAGATCGCCGGCTCGGTCCGCACGCACACGTTGAGGCACATGGCCAAGTTGTGAGAAATAGCCGATCAATCTTCCGAGGGCGGACGGATCGGCTCTCACGGTCACCTGAAAATGGACCGGATCGCCCGACGAGGCCGCCCCTGAAGTGCGCGCGGCCTCAGGTACGAGTACGTCAGCTCTGGCTGGCTGAAACATTTTCACCGGTTCGCTCCCATAGGCGAACATAGCTATCACGGCCTTGACTGATAAAAATTGCTTTTCTAGTGATCAGATGCCGTTTATTCGCATAATTTATTAGATAATCATCTATTTTACGCATATGTGATGCGCCATGGACATCGATGCGACAGACCGGCTGATTCTTGCCATCCTGCAGGAAGATGCCTCCATGGCGACGGCCGAGATTGCTGAACGCGTCGGGCTCTCGCAGGCCCCGTGCTGGCGGCGGATTCAGCGCCTCAAGGATGCCGGCCTGATCAAGGCGCAGGTATACCTGCTCGACCGACGGAAAATGGGCCTGAACGCGCAAGTGTTCGCGCAAGTGAAGATGAGCGCACATGGCCGTTCGCATCTTGCCGACTTTGCCGAGGCAATTCGCGGCTTTCCCGAAGTGCTCGACTGTTTCGTCCTGATGGGCTCGGTTGATTTCCTCCTGCGCATCGTGACGCGCGATATCGAGACTTACGAACGTTTCTTCTTCGAAAAGCTGTCTC
This sequence comes from Actinobacteria bacterium 21-64-8, assembly GCA_903970225.1. Taxonomy (GTDB): domain Bacteria; phylum Pseudomonadota; class Alphaproteobacteria; order Sphingomonadales; family Sphingomonadaceae; genus Novosphingobium. The sequence goes on from CAJCHR010000179.1 coordinate 10,340, forward strand.
AGGTTCCAGGCGTTCAGGAAATCAACTCGATGGTCGCGCTATCGGAAATCAAATCCACCACGGCGCTGCCCCTGGCCGCGCCCGAACCGCTCGAAGGCGGCAATCCGCATTTTCTGGAAATCCGTCGATAGTCGAGTGAGCGGCCTCCGACGGGAAGAGGCTGCTCCCGAATCGAGCGGAGGCGATTGGCCGATCAGGACTGGACAGCGAGGCCCGCCGCCTCGACGCCTGCCACTGCGCAGACTTCGTCATTGTCGGAAGTGTCTCCCGTCACCCCGACGGCGCCGATGGCGACACTGTCATCACCGATGATGATGAGGCCCCCGGCGGCCGGGATCAGTCCGTTGCCGGCAACGCCGTGTAGTGAAGCGAGAAAGGTCGGGCGTTCCTGAGCCATCTCGCCGATCTTGCGCGACGATATTCCGAGGTCAAGCGCGCCGCTGGCCTTGCCGACCGCGATACTGGGCCGCAGGTTGGACGCGCCGTCCTCGCGGAGCAGGACGATCGGGTATCCCCCGGCGTCCAGCACTGCAACGGTCAGTGGCTTGAGCGACAGCTCCCGACCTTTCGCGAGTGCCGCGGTCGCGATGATGTTCGCCTGCTCGAATGTAATGCGTGCCATATACTTGTCCTTGATCCCGTCGAGCGTGGAGGGCCGTGGCATTCAACCGTGGTCCTGCCAGGTACCGTCGTGAGTCTCGATTTCTTCGACGACCTTGCGCAGGCCCAGGATATCGAGCGGGAGTTCTCCGGCAGCGATCCGGGCACGGATTTTAACCTCGGTATCTGCCCTCTTTTCGGCGCCTTCCACGGCGTGTTGAAGCAGCGCGCGGGGAATGACGAGCACGCCGTCGGCATCGCCAACCACAATATCGCCCGGCTCCACCAGCACATTGTCGACCACGACCGGCACGTTCACCGCAGCAGGGCCGCGTTTTTCGGGATGCTCAGGAGAGACCGCGGTCGCCCAGACGGGGAATTCGAGGTCGCGGATCGCATCCGTATCGCGCACCGCGCCATGCACGACCGCTCCGGCAACACCCTTCTTCTTGGCAAAGCCGCACGCGACATCGCCCCACAGCGCGCCCTGATGACCACCACCGTTGGTGAACACCAACACGTCACCCGCCTTCGCGTGATGCAGGGCGATGTGGATCCCCAGATTGTCACCGGGGTAGTTCCAGGCCGTGATTGCTGGACCGCAGATCCGCTGGCCCGCGGCGATCGGGCGCATCTGCGGGCTGAGCAGCGACATACGCCCCGCGACGAGCCCGAGCCCTTCATGAAGATCGGCAACGCCGAAGGTTGCTGCGCGCGCCATCAGTACAGCATCGGGCTCGGGGATCTGCGTGTAGATCACGGACTTCACGGGATTCATCAGACGGACTCCGGATTCAGTAGCGTTGCGGGCTTTGCGCCTGCCACAATGGTATCGACCACATCGGCGACGTGGAGCGCCATGCCCTTCATGCCGCTTTCGGTGACACCGGCGACATGCGGGGAGAGAATGACGTTGGGCAGCTTGAACAGCGGGTGATCGGCGGGCGGCGGCTCCTGCTCGAACACATCCATGCCGGCCCCTGCGATCGCTCCCGCTTCGAGTGCTGCGACCAGTGCAGGCTCGTTGATGATCCCGCCGCGCGAGCAGTTCACTATGATTGCGCCGCGGTTCATCCAGCCCAGCTGCTCGGCGCCGATCAGGTCGCGGGTCTCTGGCGTAAGCGGGGTGTGGATCGAGACGATGTCGCGCTGCAGGATGCTCTTGAGGTCCAGCGGCTCGACGCTAGCAGCCCGGATATCGTCGTCCGAGAGCATCGGATCGTAAGCGGCGACTTCGGCGCCGAAACCCGCGCCGCAGATCTTGGCCACATACCGCGCAATCCGGCCGAAGCCGATCAGGCCGACGCTGGCGCCGGTGAGGTCGCCGAGCCGGATCTTCCAGCGCTGGTCGAACTGGCCCGTGCGGACCACCTCGTCCATTTCCCGAACCTGCCGCAGCAGCGCGAGCATCAGCGCCACCGCACCTTCGGCAACCGCGGTGCTGTTGTTGCCGCCAGGCGTATTGGCAACCATGATCCCGCGCTTCGTGGCGGCGGGAATATCGATGTTGTCGACCCCCGCGCCGTGCTTGACGATCGCTTTGAGGCCCGGCATCCCGGCCATGAGCGCGTCGCTGATCTCGCTCGTGCGAACGACGATCATGCTCGTCTGGGCCAGCCGCCGATCCTCACGCCATGCCTCGGGCATGATCAGCTCGTGCGCCGCCGCAAGGCGCGCCACGCCGGCCGCGTGGATCGGATCGACGATAGTGACAATAGCCATGACCGACCCTCAGAGCCCCAGGTTTTCGCGGAATGTCGTGCCGCGGTATTCGGTTGGGTAGATGCCGCGCTCCTGCAGGATCGGGATGACCTGGTCGACGAAATCCTCCACCGAGGATGGCATGATCGTCGGCGTCAGGTTGAAGCCGAAGCAGCCCGTTTCGCGCCACATGTGCTCCATCTGGTCGGCGACCTGCTCAGGTGTCCCGACGAGTTGCGGCTTGCCGATTGCCAGGCCCCACTTGATGCCGAGTTCACGCACCGTGAATGGCCGGTCGCCGACGATGCCGCTCATCGACTTCATCAGCCCGCGCGAGGCCTGGGTCTCCATTTCCTGGATCGGCTGATCGAGATCGAGCTTGCTGAAATCGATTCCGAGCGAGCCTGAGAGACGGGCAAGGGCGCCGTCCAGCGGGATACGCTCGACAATTCCGGCGAGCTTCGACTTGGCCTCTTCCTCGGTTCCGCCCAGGATCACCTGAATGCCGAAGCTCATGCCCGGACCCTTCTCGGCGCCTGACGCGGCTATCGCCGCATTGTACTCGGTCATGTACGTCTTCATGCCTTCGAGCGAAGGCTGGATCGCGAAGATCACGTCGGCATGCTTGAGGCCGAACAGTTGGCCGCGGCCCGAGGAACCCGCCTGAAACAGCACCGGATGCCCCTGCGGTGAATTCAGCGTCGGACCCACGGTCTCGCAGCGAAAATACTTCCCCTCGTGCTTGACCTTCGCGACCTTGCCGGGATCGGCAAAGATCCCGCTCTTGCGATTGGCAAGGATCGCGTCCGGGCCGATACTGCCCCAGAGCTTGTAGCACACTTCCATGTACTCGTCGGCGCGATCGTAGCGCTCGTCATGGTCCATTTGATCAAGCCCAAGCGCGCGGTGCTCGCCGCGCAAGTGCCCGGTGACGATGTTCCAGCCGATGCGCCCGTTGCTCAGATAGTCGAGCGTCGAAAGCTGGCGCACGATCGTGAAAGGATGGTGTGTCGCCATCGACATGGTGGTGGCGAGGCCGAGATTGGTCGTTGCGGCCGCGAGCGCGCTCAGCAGGACGACCGGATCATGCGCCGGCCAGCAGACTCCGTAGCGGATCGCATCGTCCGGGCTCTCCTTGTAACGATCATACACGCCGGGCGTGTCTGCGAAGAATATGCCGTCGAAGATCCCCCGTTCGAGCGTCTGCGCCAGGCTCTGCCATTTCTTGAGATCGTGCAGCGCGTCGAGGCGGTTGTCCTTGTCGTCGGCCCAGCTCAGAACGGTATGATTGATGGGAGAGTTGATCAGAAAGCTGACCAGGTGAATATGCTTGTCCAAGTTCACGTCCGCTCAAAAAAGAGGTTCTCACGGACGATTGACACGCCATCCGCTCTCAAGCATTCCATAAATGGAACACAATTTCATAAATGGAATACGTAGCCTGCATGGGCCTGTCAACGGTCCGCGGATGTTACAGCGACCGGAAAGGACAGACATGTTTGCCGCCCCTCCCAAGATCGAAGCCACCGTGTTCACGGCCATCCCCGACAGCTTCGGGCTGGGCGGCAAGCGATCCCATTGGGCGGATATCCAGTTCCCGGGCGTGGCTACACCCACCTTTCTCGAAGGACCATCTTTCGACAGGGACGGTAATCTCTGGGTTGTCGATATCCCCTGGGGCAGACTGTTTCGGATCACGCCAGATGGAAAGGTTTCGGTCGGCGCCGAATACGATGGCGAACCCAACGGACTGAAATTCCACAAGGATGGGCGCGGCTTCATCTGTGACCACAAGCATGGGTTGATGATGCTCGATCCCGTCACCGGCCAGGTCGAGCCTTATCTCACACGAACGTCGCTGGAGCGCTTCAAGGGCACGAACGATCTGGTCTTCACCCGCAATGGCGACATGTATTTCACCGACCAGGGCCAGACCAGCCTCGCGGACGCGACCGGACGGCTGTACCGCCTCCGGGCCAACGGCAAGCTCGAATGCCTGCTGGACAATGTCCCCAGCCCCAACGGGCTCGTGCTCAACAAGGCCGAGAACGTGCTGTTCCTCGCGGTCACCCGTGCCAACGCGATATGGAAGATCACTCTTCTCCCCGACGGCGACATCGCCAAAGTCGGAATCTGGATTCAGATGAGCGGCGGCAACGGTCCTGATGGCATGGCGATCGACGAGGACGACAACATCGCCGTCTGTCATGTCGGCTTCGGCGCGGTGTGGTTGTTCAGCGCTCGCGGAGAGCCGATGCTGCGCATCGAGTCGCCGAAAGGCTTGCTGACAACCAACTGCGCGTACGGCGGTCCTGACAATAAGACGCTCTACATCACCGAGTCCAAATCGGGCACAGTGCTGACGGCGCCGATGCCGGTGGCGGGGCGCAAAATGTTCTCGCACGAGGACTGACTCTGTCAGCTTGGCGGATAGGCGGCGCGATACCCCAGGGTTCGGGACAAGCGTTCGCCTGCCTCGCGAACCAGATCCTCGATCCTGCCGCGATTGGCGTCGATCCGGTCGGTAGGTCCCGCGACGGATATCGCGCACAGGATCTGGCCGTCTCGGTCGAACGCAGGACTTGCGATCGCGCTGGCGCAATCGACGATGCCGTTGCGATCGATCACGATGCCGTTCTGCCGAGCGGCGCGCAAAGCTTCGGGCATCTGCTCCCGGCGCGTCGTCTCCGCGGTGAACGGGAAGAACTCGGTATTGCGAATATACTCTTCCTGCACGTCCGGCGCTGCGAAGGCCAGCAGCGCCTTGCCCGCAGCCACGCTGTACAGCGGCCGACGGTTCCCGGCACGAACCGTAAATCTCAGGGGAGAGGGAGACTCGATCACATCGGCGTAGACCATCTCGGTCCCGCTGTTTGACAGAATGCCAAGTGTAGCCGTCTCTCCGGTCTCGCGGGTCAGCCGTTCGAGCACGGGGCGCGCGCAAGCCGGGAAATCGGACGGCGGCCGGGCCTGCTCCAGATGCGCGGAAAAGCGGAAGCTCTCTTCGCCAAGCGTCCAGCCGTCGTCATGCTGAACGACGTATCCGGCGCGTTCGAGCGTGTGCAGAAGGCGAAAGAGGCTCGTCTTGGGCTGCTTCAGATCGACGCAGAGTTCCGCCAGGGAACGCTCTTCCCGCTGGCGGGCAAGCTCCGTGAGCACCTCGAAAGCGCGCAGCACCGCACGCGGCCCTATGTCCTCCCCGGCCCGGCCCCCCAGGCTCTCGTCATCGCGTTTCATGTCACGCAGTCGGCCGATTCAAATGAGGGTTCGAGGGCGAACATGTCGCCCAACCACAGAGCTCCTGTCAAACCGGCGCACGGTCACGCACTCGATCCGAAGACGCGCAGCCCTTGCCCGCGCCAGCCGAGCGATCTGGAAAAGCAGCCTCACGAAATCTGCACACGGCAACGGGTTCCACCATCCGGTGAAGACCCAATCGAAAACAGACCGCCATGCACCTGGCAAATCCGATCTATGATCGAAAGTCCCAGTCCCAGGCCGCCGCCCTTCCCGCGCGATTGATCCGTGCTCCAGAAACGCTTGCGGATCTTCTCGTAGATTTCCGGTTCCAGTCCCGGGCCGTTATCGTCGACGACGAAGCCCCCTTCGGGAAGCACTTCGACGCGGATGTGTGTTGCTGCGGGCGTGTGCCGGACGGCGTTTTCGATCAGGTTGCGGATCGCCAACTCGATGAGCACGCGCCTTCCCGACACCCAGACCGGCGGCCCGGCCGCATGCAACTCGACCGTATGATCCGCATCGTAGATGGCCGGTGCGCAGGCTTCGATCGTCGCGATAGTGACTTCGTTCAGGTCGAACCGTTCGCTCGTCTCAAGGACCAATTCGAGCTCCGCGAGGTCGCGCAGTTGTGCGACGACATGGGAGATGCGCGTTATCGACTGCTCCAGCTGCGCTTTGCTGGAAGCGCTGTCGAGCGCGTCCAGTCGCAAGCGAAATGTCGCCAGTGGCGTCAGCAGCTCATGCGCCACGTTCGCGATGAAGGCGCGGTGTTCGCTCAGGCTCTTCTCGAGCCGATCGACGAGATCGTTGGTCACGCTCGCCATCTGCGCCACCTCCTCGGGCAGGCCTGTGCGGTCGATCCTCAGCCCCGGAGCGTCGGGTCCCATGGCCGCAGCCTGATCGGCCGCACGCCTCACGCCGTGCGACAGGCGACTGATGAAGATCGCGCCCGCGACCGGGATCAGAAGCAGCAACGCGATCAGGAGGGCGACGTCGCGCCAGACGAAATTGCGCGCGATGTCGTCTATGATCGCCCCGGACGTCTCCTCGTTCTGAAGGACGACGACCCAGAGCGCCGTTCCTCCGGCGAGAACCGGGCGGCTCCATCCGATGAAACGGCGATCCTTGAACGGCTCGGGCGCACGTGATCGCGGGATGGCCGCGGTCGAAATGCCCGCGCTGCCGGGGCTGCGCGCGAGCACGTTGCCGTGGCCGTCTACGACAAGGTAGGCGCGCCCGTCGAACGCGCTTGCGTAAACCGTCCGCCATGGCTGCGCGAGGATCACGCGGACGCCTTGGCCATTCGGCGCAAGCTGGCCGGCGATGCGGTTCGCCTGTTCCGCAAGAAGGGCTTGTTGCTGCTTGTCGATCGTCTGATCGAGCAGGTTGACGGTCGCCAGCGGGAGAACCAGCACGGCGGCGGCGATCGCGGCGGCTTCGGAGAGATAGATCCGCCATGCGAGCGAGCGCGGCCAGATTTTCCTCGGCCAGCGTCTCACGAAGGATGCCGCATCATGTAGCCGATCCCTCGCAGGGTCTCGATGCGGACATCCGCGCCCGATGCTTCGAGCTTGCGGCGCAACCGGTGGATATGGACCTCGACCGCGTTCGATCCGATCGGCTCGGAAAGTCCGTAGAGGTGATCCTCGGCAAGCTGACGGTTCATGACGGTGCCGACCCTGCGCATGAGAAGCTCCACCAGGTCCCG
>CAJCHR010000180.1 GCA_903970225.1 Actinobacteria bacterium 21-64-8
CGTCCAAAAGGGACCCCTCATTTCGATGGTTTAGACAGCGGCCTGGGTATTCTCAGGCGGCGAGATCGGGATGTTGGTGGTGGAGACTGTGGTTCGGGTTCGGCGTGAGTACGCCGGCGGCAAGCCGATCAAGGCGATCGCGCGGGATCTTCGATTGTCGCGCAAGGTGGTGCGCAAGGCGATCCGGGCACCGGAAGGTTCATTCGATTATCATCGTTCGGTGCAGCCGCTGCCGCGGATCGGACCGTTCCAGGAGCGGCTCGATACGCTGCTGGCCGAGAACGAGGCGCGCCCGCGTCGCGATCGGCTGCGGATGACGCGTATCCATGATCTGCTGCTGCGCGAAGGCTTTGAGGGATCGTACGATGCGGTCCGGCGCTACGCCACGCGCTGGGCCGAGGCGCGGCGTAAGGATCCCGGCGCCGGCGTGGCGGCGTTCATCCCGCTGCTGTTCAGGCAGGGTGAGGCGTACCAGTTCGACTGGAGCCACGAAGACGTGGAGATCGCGGGCAAGCCGATGCGCGTGAAGGTCGCCCATGTGCGGCTTTGTGCATCGCGGGCGGTGTATGTTCGGGCCTATCCGCGCGAGACGCAGGAGATGGTGTTCGACGCGCATGCGCGCGGCTTCGCCTTCTTCGGAGGAGTGCCGCTGCGCGGCATCTATGACAACATGAAGACCGCGGTGACGACGGTGTTCGTGGGGAAGGAACGCGTGTTCAACCGTCGCTTCCTGGTGATGGCGGATCATTACATGGTCGAGCCGACCGCCTGCTCGCCGGCCGCCGGCTGGGAGAAGGGCCAGGTCGAGCATCAGGTCCAGACGATGAGGGGGCGGCTCTTCAAGCCGCGGCCGCGGTTCGCCAGCCTGGAGGAGCTGAACGGCTGGCTGGAAGCCGAGTGCCGGCGCTGGGCGGAGATGCACGCGCACCCCGAGCACAAGGAGATGACGGTCGCACAGGCTTTGGAGTTGGAACGGCCCGCGCTCCAGCCGATGCTCGCGGCGTTCGACGGCTTCCACGAGACGCAGCATGCGGTGACCGGGACCTGCCTGATCAGCTTCGACCGGAACCGCTACTCGGTTGCCGCCAAGGCGGTGCGTCGTGCGGTCCAGGTCCGGGCCTATGCCGACCGGATCGTCGTGCGGATGGGCGACGAGGTGATCGCCGATCATCCCCGGTTCTTCGGTCGCGACCGGACGATCTACGACCCCTGGCATTATCTGCCGGTGCTGGTGAACAAGCCTGGTGCGCTGCGGAACGGGGCACCGTTCCAAGGCTGGGATCTACCGCCTGCGCTCGCTCGGCTGCGCCGCAAGCTCGGCAGCGACGACGATGCCGATCGCCGCTTCGTCCGCGTTCTTGCGGCCGTCCTCAGCGATGGCCTGGATGCCGTCGAGGGCGCCGTTCGCGAAGCGCTCGACGCCGGTGCGGTCAGCGACGAGGTGATCCTCAATATCCTGTCGCGGCGGCGAGAGCCGCCCCGGCCTGCATCCATCGTCACGTCTGAGGATCTGACGCTGATGCACCCGCCGATCGCCAACTGCGCCCGCTACGACAGCCTGCGAGGCCTCCATGCAGCGGCATGAGATGATCGACGCGATGCGCGGGCTCGGGCTCAAGGGCATGGCAGGCGCGTTCGATGACGCGGTCACCACAGGGATCCAGCGCAAGCGCACCGCGATGGAGATCCTGAGCGATCTGTTGCGCGCCGAGGGCGCGCATCGCCACGCCGCCTCGATCCGCTACCGCATGACGGCTGCCAGGCTGCCGGTCGTGAAGGACCTCGACACCTTCGTGTTCGAGAACACCCCGATCAACGAAGGGCTGGTGCGCTCGCTTCACGCAGGCTCGTTCCTGCCAGGCCGCCGCAACGTCGTGCTGGTCGGAGGCACGGGCACCGGCAAGACCCACCTCGCCAGCGCGATCGCCGCCAGCGTCATCCGCGCCGGTGCCCGCGGTCGCTACTTCAACACCGTCGATCTGGTGACGCAGCTCGAGGAGGAGACGCGGATCGGCAAGGCCGGCGCGCTCGCAGCCCAGCTGCGCCGCCACGAGCTCGTGGTGCTCGATGAGCTTGGCTATCTGCCGTTCGCCCGCCGGGCGGCCAGCTGCTGTTCCACCTGATCAGCAAGCTCTACGAGCACACGTCGGTGATCATCACCACCAACCTGACGTTCGGCGAATGGCCCAGCGTGTTCGGCGATCCCAAGATGACGACCGCGCTGCTCGATCGCATCACCCACCACTGCGACATCGTGGAAACCGGCAACGACAGCTGGCGCTTCAAGAACCGCAGCTGATCCCGGCACGGTAGCCAGAAAGAGCTGTTCGCGGTGCTCGCGCCTCCGGTCGGGCTACGCCCTCCCTACGCCGCGAGCACCGCGAACGGCACTCCATCATCGACGTCGGCTCAATGCTGTTAGGGGGTCCCTCTTCGACGCCGATCGGGGGTCCCGGTTCAACGCCTATTTACAATCGCGATCCCTGATCTTCGAGTCGGTGCCGACGACGAGCCACCGTT
>CAJCHR010000181.1 GCA_903970225.1 Actinobacteria bacterium 21-64-8
CGCGCGCGATGCGCGCGATGCGGGTCGCACCGAAGCACCGCTGCGCGCGGCGGCGGATGCTGCAGTGCTGGATACGTCGGAACTATCGCCCGAGGCGGCGATCGCAAGCGCGGTCGCGCTGGTAGAAGCGCGAGCATAGCCCTCGCCTGAGCGCGGCGCCGTTCAGGGCCCGGCGGACGCTTGCCTGCGCTCGCATTGCTGGCGCAGCGTGGCCAGATCCTCCGGCCGCAGCGGCGCTCTCCAGACCGCGCACGGCTTGTCCCTCGAATCGAAGCGGGCGGCGAAAGGCAGTCCGTAACCCTGCCCGCCGATGGCTTCGGCGAGCGCCCGCGCCTCGCGCACCGGCAGCATGCGAACGCCGGGCGCTGCCGGATCGAGCGGCGGCGGAGCGTCGATCCAGGCCAGTTCGAGGTCATCGCCTGCACCGGCGGCGATCAGTTGCGGAAGCATGCCCAACTCGGCTGTGCACGGCGCACACCAGCGCGCGCCGAACAGGACGATTTTCGCAGGCTCTTTGGCCGGCTCCGCGTTCGCAAGGCCCGGCAGCACGGCGATGATCACGGCCAAGATTGCAATTCGCGGCGACATCGTCAGAGCTTTATTGCATCATGGCGTGGGGGGCCAGAAACATGAAGACATCGAAGCATGCGCTGATCGGGGCTATTCTTGCCGCTGCGTCGCTTTTGTCTGCGCCGGTCGCAGCGAAGCCGGCACAGACTGCGCCGGCTCCAGTGCTTCCGCCGGCAAATGCCAGCCTGCAGGTGAAGTTCGATGCCGCGAGCGATGCCGCCGCGGCAGGCGATTGCGGCACCGCCCTGACGATCTTCGCTGGCCTTGCCAGCGATCCTCATATCAGGCCCGGCAGCATCCCCGCCGCCGCTCTTGCCGTACGGCGCGGGCGATGCCTGATCCTGACGGGCGCCTACGCGGACGGCGAGGCGATGATCGCACTGGGACTGCCGGCGCTGCGCAAAGCGGGCGACTCGTTTCGCATCGATATCGCGAACGCCGAGCAGGCGCTCGGCGACGCAGCGGTGGCGCGGTGGGACCACTCCGCCGCGCTGGCTCACTACGGTGCCGCACTCGGCCTGCTCACCGGCGATGACCGGCTGAGCCCGCTGATGCGGCTCGCCCAAGTGACCGCCTTCGATGGCGGCGGCGCATCGCTGGGCTACGTCGATCAGGCGATCGCGCAGATCGATAGCGTCGCCAAGCCCGACAAGCACCTGCTCGCCGGATTCGACACGGTCCGCGGCCGCACCCTGCTCAACCAGGGGTCGGTGAAGGCCGGATACGCCGAACTCAAGAAGGCGCTGGCGCTGCGCGGCGGGCTTTCCTCGCGCGTCTCCCTCGAAGACGCATCGATGCGATACGATCTCGCCGAAGCCGCACTGCTTTCGGGCGATCCCGATCAGGCGCGAATGTACCTGGCCTACACCGGCGCCGGACGAATCCAGCAATCGCCGTTCGCAAACGCCGCGTACATGGAAGCCCCGCCTTGCGGGCCCGAGACCGGCCTGAAGCCCGCAGACATGGCGGTGGTCGAGTTCTCCATCAACGATTCGGGCAGGGTTGTCGGGACGCAGACGATCTATGCGCGCGGCGGCGCGGACCAGGCGGCCGCCTTCGCACGGTCGGTCAGCGGGTGGCGGTGGGACCCTGCGAAGCTTGCGGCGATCCCGGCCTTCTATCGTCTGCTCAGCCGCGTCGAACTTCGCTGCAGCAATGCGCTCGGGGTTGCGCCGGACGTGCTGACGCCGCTTCGCAACCGGTTCCTGTCATGGGCATCGGAGCCGCTCGCGAGTTCCGACGTGCATGATCTGAACGTCGCAACGGGCTTCGAGCGGTTGCATGCGATTGCCGCCGAGAAGGGCGCAGCGGGCCAGGTTCCCGCGCAGGTCGCCGCGCTGACCGCCGCCGCGTTGTATGATCCGATCGCAGGCGATGCCGTGCTCGCCGATCTCGACAAGGCTCTCGCGCTGGCCCGGCAGGCACGCCTTCCGGGTGCCGTGACCAATCTGATCACCGTCTACCGCGCCGAGGTCGCGCGACGAAATGCCGAGAATACGGAAACGCCGCGGGCGCATGTATCGGTCGGCCTGAAGGCGCTCGCGCAGGATCCGGCGATCGCCGCCGACCCGCTGGCGCAGGACACCGCCATCCTTCTCGCGGTGCCGCCGCGGCCGAACGCGGCCGAGCGGGCGGAAACCACCGCGGCCTTTGCGCAAGTCGCGTCCGACGAACGGCTCGGCAAGAACCACCCGCTTCGCCAGCTTGCCCTGCTGCGACTTGCGAACCTGGCCGCGGGCGAGAATGATGCGCAGAAAGCCCAGGCGTATTTCGCGCGCACCGGCCTGTCCGAGCAGCAATGCGCGCTGATCGGCGCGGTCCCCGCGATGCGCAGCAGCGGTGCGAGCAGCGCCGACTATCCCCGGGAAGCGCTGATGATGGGCTTCGAAGGCTGGGTGCAGGTCGAGACGGACATCGACGCCAACGGCTCGACGCGCAACCAGCGGCCGTTGATCGCTTACCCGCCCTTCGTCTTCGTCGATGCGGCCACCGGCATGGCCAGGGATTTTCGCTATCAGGCGAGCTATCGCCCCGGCGGCGGCGCGGCCTGCTCCGCGAAAAGCGAGGTGATCCGCTTCGTCATTCCGCGCTGACCGGGCATGGCCGGCGTGCTGCGTCTCAAATCCGCATCCCCGCCAGCAACACATCCACCATCGCCCGCGCGCCAACCTGCCACTGCTCACCGGGACTCGAATTCGCCACCCCCGTAATGGCCCGTAGCAGGTCCAATGCGGGCATCGTCAACCGGATCGCCCGCGCATCGACGGCACGCGCCGTCAGCATCCCGATCGCCCCCTCCAGCGTGCGCCACGTGTTCAGATAGACCTCGCTCCCAGCGAGCACCGCGAGTGCATCGGCCATGATCTTCTTGGTCGCGAGATAATCGACGAACAGCAGCAGCCATTCGCGCAGCGCATCCGCCGGCTCGAGCGTCTCCGCCAACGACACCGCACTGTCGCCCAGCTTCTCGACCTCCTGCCGGTAAACCTCGGTAACCAGCGCCTCGCGCGTCGCGAAGTTGCGATAGAGCGTGCCGATCCCGACACCCGCTTCGCGCGCAATGTCCTCCAGGCTCACTCCGGTCCCCTCGGCCGCGAACCGCGCGCGCGCCACCTCGACCAGCCGCTGCCGGTTGCGGGCCGCATCGGCGCGCGGCTTGCGGCGGATGAAACATTTCTCGGTCAGAGCAAATCGAGCCTCTTGAAAGCGGAGGAACCCTCCACATATGGCGATCCGGAGGCCTATTCCGCTTTACCTCCCCGGACGCGGGTTCACAACCCGCCCCGCCCCAATTCCTCACGGAGACTGATATGACGGGTCCCATCGGTTACACCACCACCACCGAAGACGTGCTCAAGGGCGTCAGCCTTGCGGGCAAACGCGCGTTGGTCACCGGCACTTCGGCCGGCCTTGGCGTCGAAACGGCGCGAGCACTGGCAGCCCACGGCGCGCATGTCGTCGGCGCGGTGCGCGATCTCGCCAAGGGCGAAGCCGCGACCGCGAAGGTCCGCGCCGACGCCAAAGCGGGCGGCGGCAGCTTCGAGCTGATCGAGCTCGACCTCGCCTCGCTCGCCAGCGTGCGCGCCGCGGCCGATGCGCTCGTCGCGAAGGGCGAGAAATTCGACATCATCATCGCCAATGCCGGCGTAATGGCCGCGCCGTTCGGCAAGACTGCCGATGGCTTCGAGACCCAGTTCGGTACCAACCACCTCGGCCACTTCCTGCTGATCAACCGCATCGCTTCGCTGCTGAACCCCGGTGCGCGCGTCGTCAGCCTCGCCTCATCGGGCCACCGCTTCTCAAACGTCGATCTCGAAGACCCGAACTTCGAGCACACCGACTACGACCCCTGGGCCGCGTACGGCCGCGCCAAGACCGCCAACATCCTGTTCGCGGTCGAGTTCGACCGGCGCCACAAGGCGAGCGGCATCCGCGCCGCCGCGGTCCACCCGGGCGGCATCCAGACCGAACTCGACCGCTACCTCCCCGAAGGCGCGCTCGACGCGATGGTCGCCCAGATCAACGACGACGAGAAAGCCGCAGGGCGCGGACCGTTCGCGTTCAAGACCATCCCCCAGGGCGCCGCCACCTCGGTGTGGGCGGCGACGGCCGATGGCGCCGAAGTCGGCGGGCACTACTGCGAGAACTGCCACGTCGGCGCGGTGCTGGCGCCGGGGGCAAAGCTCAACCCGCTGAGCGAAGGCGTGTTCGGCTATGCGCTCGATCCCGAGACCGCGAAGGCGCTGTGGGCGAAGAGCGAGCAGTGGGTGGGGGAGCAGTTTTGAACGACCTGATCCCGCGCTCGTGACTTAGAAAATCGTCATCGCGAGCGGCGAAGCCGCGCGGCAATCCGGGGCGTCATCTGCCGTGCTGGATTGCTACGTCGGTTGCGCCTTCCCGCGATGGCCAAGGATCCGCGCTGTCCTGCACCGCACGAACCTGCGAAAATACCGGCCAGTGCGATCTCCAGCTTATATCATTGATAAACTTATATTATCTGAGAAGAATACCCGACTGGTCCCATGCTTCACACGGTCGATGATCGTGAAATTAGCGGCGTCACGATTGCTTGCCTTTCCTCCCTGGCAAGCCTACGTGCGATCGGTCCGCAAAGCCGTGAGCCCATGCGGATGCTTGCCATTCGCAGTCGGCGCGGCAGGCGTACTCGGCCCTTTTGGCCCGCTGATGCAATGGTGCGGATGCGGAGAAAGACCGGCGGATGAACCGCTTGGCCGGAAATAACGAAACGACAGGACGCACACTCGAATGGCCACTCTGGCAAATCCCACGCGCGACGATTTCGCCGCGCTCCTTGATGAGACCCTCGGCGGCGCCGGGGACGGCGGCTTCGAAGGCCGCGTCGTCAAGGGCACCGTTACCGGTATCGAAAACGACAAGGCCGTCATCGACGTCGGCCTCAAGAGCGAGGGCCGCGTGCCCTTGCGCGAATTCGCACCTCCCGGTCAGCCGCACGGTCTTAAGGTCGGTGACGAGGTCGAGGTGTTCGTGGACCGCGTCGAGAACGCCGACGGCGA
>CAJCHR010000182.1 GCA_903970225.1 Actinobacteria bacterium 21-64-8
GCGGCGGAATCTACGGCTGGGCGGGCGCGGCCGGGACGGTCGGCACGGTGAACGTGCGGACCGGACTGCGCACACAGCTCTATACCCAGTTCATGCCATCGCGCTCGCTGCCGATCATGGAAGACTATCAAACCGCGCTGCGCGAAGACGTGGCATTGGTGGACCGCACGCAATGACCATCGATGCGATAGCCTTCGCCGGATCGAAACTCGATCGCGCCGATCACATCCGTACCAGCCCCGATGCGCTGCGCGACCTGATGGACTGGCGCGCGCGGGTGCTGGAGCTCGACGGGCTCGAACCGGTGGTCACGCCCGAGGGCACGCTGTCGTGGCGCACGATCGGCTCGGTGCCAGAAGGCAGCGAGCTCATATTCCTGGGCCTCGACGGGACACGCGGCTGCTTCGCGGCGGTGCCTTCCGAAAATCCCGCTGGCGCGATGGTGCCGACCCCGCATGCCCGCGAATTGATGGACCTGCTCCATTCCGACGAACTCGCCACCTGGGGCGTGGCGCGCGCGATGGTCAGCTGGCACGCGCGGCACCGATTCTGCGCGCGCTGCGGGCATACCACCGTGCTCGCCAAGGGCGGCTGGCAGCGCAATTGCACGTTCGAGACCTGCGGCGGCGAGCACTTCCCGCGGGTCGATCCGGTCGCGATCATGCTGGTCGAGCACGAGGGCGCGATGTTGCTCGGCCGCCAGCCCCGCTTTCCGGCAGGGCGCTATTCGGCGCTCGCGGGTTTCGTCGAGCCGGGTGAGACGATCGAGGAAGCCGTGGCGCGCGAGGTGTTCGAGGAAGCGGGCGTGCGCGTGCGCGACGTGAACTACGTGATGAGCCAGCCGTGGCCGTTCCCGTCCTCGCTGATGATCGGCTGCCATGCCCATGCCGATGATCCGGCGATCGTGGTCGACCGCACCGAACTTGACGATGCGCGCTGGTTCACCCGCGCCGAAGTTGCCGAGGCAATGGACGCCGTCGGACGCGACGAGCCGGTCGGCGCATTCCATGCCCCGCCGCCGACCGCGGTTGCGCACCATCTGCTGAAGTGGTGGCTGGCGAAGGGTTAAGGCAAAGCCCCGGGTAACCCTTCGCTTCACGAGGAAGCGAGGGGCCGGTCCGTACCTATTCCGCCGGAACCTGCTCCGATTCCGCGCGCAGCTCGAGCCCTTCGAGCGTGCCCGCGCTTCGCCATTCCTGCATCATGTCGCGCCAGTTGTCCCAGCCCAGGCCCCAGCCGCGGAACAGGAACCACTTGGCTTCCTTCTCGCCTTCATTGGTGAAGTAGCTCGGCGTGCACTCGTTGAGGATCGACGAGAGGTCGGCTGCGACCTCGTTGAACCGCTTGATGTAGGCGTCCTGCCCTTCCCGCGTCGGCTCCACCGCGACGCCGCGTTTGAGCGCCTCGGTGATGATGTACGCCGCGTGATGGCCCTGGCTGCCGAACTGCAGCGTGGTGGTGCCGTTGAGCCCGCCCTGGACATATCCGGTGAAGAACATGTTCGGGAAGCCGTGTGTCATCGACCCGTGCAGCGTCTGCGGGCCGTCCGCCCAGTGATCGTAGAGCGATACGCCGTCCCGGCCCACGACGTCGTCGAAGCCCCAGCGCCGTCTGAGATCGCTGGTCACCTCGAAGCCCGAGGCGAATACGATCGCATCGATCTCGTACTCGACGCCCTGCGCGATGAAGCCCTTCTCGGTCATCGCCTCGAGGCCCTGAGTCGGCGCCACATCGATCAGCTTCACGCTCGGCAGGTTGAACGTATCGAGATAATCGTCGTTCGACAGCGGCCGCTTGCACATGAACCGGTACCAGGGCTTAAGCGCCTCGGCGGTGGCGGGGTCCTTGACGATCGCGTCGACGCGGCGGCGCAGCCGCTCCATCACGCGGAAGTCCATCACCTCGCGGCGGCCCCAGAATTCCTCGGCCGTGATCGGGCCCTTGCCCTCGGCATCGAGCTCGCCGTTGATGTTGCGATTGATCTCGGTCCAGAAGTCACAGATCAGGTCGGGCTGGTCGCGCGGCAGGATTTCGTTCGCCGCGCGCAGGAAGTTCTCCTGCCGGTGCGCCTGCCAGCCGGGCTTGAGCGACGCGGCCCACTCGGGGTCGGTCGGCGGATTGTCGCGCTTGTCGACCACCGATGGCGTGCGCTGCAGCACGTAGAGCTCCTTGGCGTATTTGCCGAGGTACGGCACCGCCTGGATCGAGGTGGCGCCGGTGCCCAGGATCGCGACGCGCTTGTCCTTGAGCTTCTCCAGAACCGGGTTGCCCCACTCGCCGCCGGTGTATTCGTAATCCCAGCGCGAGGTGTGGAACTTGTGCCCCTTGAAGGCGTGAATCCCGGGGACCGACGGGAACTTGGGCGTGCTCAGCGTGCCGCCCGCCATGATCACGAACCGCGCGCGGATCGTGTCGCCACGGTTGGTCGAGACGATCCAGCGCTTGATGCTCTCGTCCCAGTCCAGCCGCTTCACCAGCGTGTGGAACAGGCCCTTTTCGCGCAATTCGAACCGATCGGCGATCGTCTGGATGTAATCGTAGATCTCCTTGCCATCGGCGAACTTCTTGCTCGGCAGCCAGCCCATCTCCTCGAGCAGCGGCAGGTAGCAATAGGCGTCGTTGTCGCACTGGATGCCGGGATAGCGGTTCCAGTACCAGGTGCCGCCGAAGCCGCCGGCGTGATCGATATTGCGGAAGCTCGTCACCCCCGCGTTGGTCAGGTGATAGGCGGCGAGGATGCCGGTCCAGCCCGCGCCGAGGATCGCGACGTCGATGTCCTCCTCGAGCGAATCGCGCGGGATCACGGGCGTGAACGGATCGTGCTCGTACGTGTCCTGCGTGAGGTGATCCGCATGCGCCGCGTACTGCTCCTGGCCTTCGACCCGGACGCGCTTGTCACGCTCGAAGCGATACTTCTCCCGAAGGGCGGGGATATCGATCTCCTCGGGCGCGGGAACGTTCGTCGTCAGGCAGTCCATGCGTGCTCCAGCTCGCTGTGCGGGCACCGGCCTGCATCCTGCGCGCGGATGTCGCCGCGGATGAGCCGATGTCCTCCAATAGGTCGGTATGTGCAGCCTTGTTGGGACATGCTGAACAGAAGGTCAATTCCGCAAACATCGCCCGAACATAGCTGGCGCCGGGGCGATACCGTTCCTATTTTCCTTCTCGGGCAGTGGCTGCTCATGGTGTAAAGCGAAGCGATGTTCCGCATCCTCATCTGGCTTTTCGAGCTCTGCGTCGTGGTGATGCTGGGGGCTTTGATCGTGACCAACCTGTTCGCGCCGAAGCGCGCGTTCTCGGGCGTGTTGCGCGGCGCGGCGAACCTCGTCATGGCGACGATGCTGAGCGTGATCGCGGGGCTGGGTTTCGGCCTGGGCGGGCTGGCGTTCGGCGCGCATGATCCGCTGGGCGACGGCTTGCTCGCCGCGATCCTGGCGCTGCCGGTAACGCTGTGGGCGCTCGATCGGCGGGGCAGGCGCCGCGCGGGCCGTGCCTTCGCGCAAAGCCGCGGCGGTCTTGGAAGTC
>CAJCHR010000183.1 GCA_903970225.1 Actinobacteria bacterium 21-64-8
GCGGGAACCGCCTCCGGCAAAACCGAGGCGGCGTTCCTGCCGCTCCTCACCGAGGCGGCGGCGATCGAGGGATCCGGCCTTCGCATTATCTACGTAAGTCCTCTGAAGGCTCTCATCAACGACCAGTTCCGTCGTCTCGAGACCCTGTGCGAGCGCATGGAGCTGCCGCTGACGCGTTGGCACGGGGATGCGCCGCAAGGTCCAAAGAAGCGGTTGCTGCGCTCGCCCGCCGGGGTGGCGCTCATCACACCCGAGTCGATCGAGGCGCTGCTTCTGCGACGGCCAGCCGACGCCGCCCGACTGTTCCAGGGCGTCCGCGCCATCGTCGTCGACGAGCTCCACGCCTTCCTCCAGGGTCCGCGCGGGCTGCACCTCGCATCGCTGCTGCGACGGCTGGACCAGATCGCCGATGGCCGGGCGAGGCGCGTCGGCCTCTCCGCGACGCTGGGCGATGCGGACATGGCGAGCGCTTGGCTCAACAAGCCGAACCCGGAGGCGGTCGAGGTGCTTCGTGCTCCGAACACCGGTCCCGGCATCAAACTGCAGATCCGCGGCTACGAGGAGCCTCCGGAGTCCGAAGGGATAGACGAGCTGGCGGAGGACGGGGCACAGGACGCGCTCAGCCGGATATCGGACCACCTGTTCTCCACCCTGCGGGGCACCAACAACCTCGTCTTCGGCGGATCGAGGCGCACCGTCGAGGCGCTCGCCGATCGACTGCGCCAGCGGTCCGAACGCGATGGCGTGCCCGAGGAGTTCTTTCCACATCACGGCAGTCTTTCGAAGGAGCTGCGGGAAACGCTCGAGACGCGGCTAAAGGATGGGAAGCTGCCGACGACGGCAGTCGCGACCACGACATTGGAACTGGGGATCGATCTCGGAAGCGTGAAGTCGGTAGCCCAGGTAGGCGCCCCGCGTTCGCTGGCCGGGCTGCGTCAGCGACTTGGCCGGAGCGGCCGACGCGGGGAACCGGCAATCCTGCGCGTGTACCTCAGGGAGAAGCACCTAGCGGCGGATGCCGACCCGCTCGACCGGCTGAGGCTGGAGACGGTCCGTGCAGTCGCATGCGTGAGACTCCTCCAGCGCAACTGGGTCGAGCCGGCGGTCGAGGACGCGTCGCTGGCGACCGTGGCGCTCCACCAGACGCTCTCCCTAATAGCGTCGGCCGGCGGGATTTTGCCCGCAGCGGCGCACCGATTGCTGTTCGGGCACGACAGCTATCTCGAGGTTGCACCCGCCGACTACGCCGACCTCCTGCGCGGTGCGGGTCGGAAGGGGGTCGATCTGCTGGAGCAGTCGCCGCAGGGATTGCTCATGCTGGGGTCCGCGGGCGAGCAGCTTGTCCAGGGCCGCGACTTCTACGCAGTCTTCTCGACGGATGACGAGTGGCGCCTTGTCTCCGGCGGAAGGACGCTGGGCACGGTACCGCTCACGAACGTCCTGGGCGTGGGATCGCTGGTCGGCTTCGCAGGGCGGAGGTGGCGCGTGGAGGCCGTCGACGATCGTGCGAAGGTGCTTGATGTCGTGCCGCACCGTTCGGGACGGCTCCCCCGTTTCGACCGGCCCTCGAACGAGCCTCTCCACGATGTGCTGTCGACGACCATGCGCGAGGTCCTGGCGGATCACGACGAGCCCGCGTTCCTCGACGCCGCCGCGAAGGCGTTCCTCGCGCAGGGTCGCGCGTCGTTCGGCGATCTGGGACTTGCCTCCGGCAACCTGATGCGATCGGGGAACGACACGCACCTCCTCACATGGCGCGGGACCGCGGTGAACGGGCTGCTCGCGATCCTGCTCATGAGCGCCGGTCTCGAGGCGGAGGTGCACGATGTCGGCGTGACAGCTGTCGGCACGTCACCCGCCGAATTGCGGGCACTGCTCTCGAACTTCGACGGATGTCCTCCGATCGACGACCTCGCGGCGTTCGTCGCTGGGCTGCACACGGCCAAGCTCGACGAATTTATCGAGGAGGATCTGCTGCGTCGGATGTGGAGCCGCAGAAGCGAACGGCACCTAGAATCGGTCGCTGGCATCATCGCGGACTTTGCGAAAATTGGGGCACCTGAAAGGGATGCCTCCGTATAGTGGAGCGGCAGTTCCTACCTGCGGTTTTACAATCGACAACGCACCGTCGGGATCCAATGCTTGAACGAGAGGTCGCTAAGTCGGGTTTTAGCTCCAAAGCGGACAGGCCCCTTTCCACCAGATTCATCCATGTGCGGACCTTCCGCTACCAGCCCATTTACTGCCGACCTGCGAAGCCGGTGAGGGACGGGCTGAATGTCGGCTTCTGACAGTAGTAGCCGTTCGAATGTCCTCCGGGAACGGCAAGAATGTTCCCAGATAAGGACCTATTCCCTGGTCGAGGCGGGCGGCACCACTTTTATGGAGCAGGACACGCTGCTGCCAGCCTTGGCAGCGCTCTCAGCGCATGCCTGGAGTTGCCCGGCGTTGATGCTGGAAAGGTGGACTGCGGCAGCGATGTTTTGCCATTGTCGGGGATCGGCTACCTGCATCAAACGCTCGCCTGCACTCCATTCGTCCCGTTCCAAGACGCTGGCAGCTCGCTCTTCTGGCCAGTGCCAGCTTTCGGGCACGGCCTGATCTAGCCATCCGGGAATAACCGTCCCAAGCACGATCCCGATAACGACTGCCACCGCTGCACCTGCAGCGAGCCATTTGTTCTGTACGTGCGCTGCTCTCGCCGAGGCGACCACGCTCGTGATCGTTTCGACCACCTGGCGCAGGTCTCGCATAGCAAGGCCAAGAGCCTCGCGATCAGCCTTACGGACGGCCGACGTAGCCCGCTCGATCTCGCTACCGATCGAGGCCGGCGTCAAAGCCATGGTTGGCCGTTTGGCGAGTTCGACAAGCGCATCGCGAACCTTGCCCGACAGCTCCTGAAGGTTAGCGAGCTCGGGGGAGTAGTCGCGGGCATGCAGTTCCTGCTGGCGCGCGGCAAAGCCTTCGATGGCGGCGGTCAGGCCAGCGATGCGCCGATCCATGGCGATCAGGGCTTCGACGGCGGTGGCATTGGGTGGGGCTGTGTCGGTCATGACGCAAGCCTAACGCCCGAGTCCGCGGGAACGCGAGAGGCGGAGACCATCCTGGAGTTCATGAGACAGCGAAGCCGCGCTGGAGCCTTTGATTCCGAGCTCTGCGCGGCGGTTTTTCAGCAGCGACTCGAGCTGGGGATCGCGGTGCAGGCTCTTGGCCATGTCATCGAGCCGGTCCTTCACGCGGGCCGCGCCCGTGGTGTCGCCGTCGTTTTCGAGTTTTCGGAACAGCCGGGCACGCTGCTGCCAGTCGGACACGAACCGATCGGCACGAGCGGGAGCGTCGAGCCGCAACTCGGTCTCGGCGAGCATGGCCTGGACCGCACGTTGGGTGCGGCCGCTCGCGGCTTCCTCGACAAGCACTGGGTCCTTGCGGATCGCGGTGTAGAGATCCTGCGGGGCCCGCGTCCGTAAGGCCTCGAGTTCTTTGGTCGCCTTCGTCATCGCCTGCTTTTGATGCTCAAGCACTGGCAGTTTGCGCGACTGCATGGCGAGAACATCGCGTGCGGCACGCGCGTAACGCTCGACCGCCTTGTCGAGCGGATCGCGCTCAGGTGATCGGTTCAGCGCACTCCGATCGAACGCGAGCCCGGCGAATAGATCAGGCATCGCTGGAGATGCACCGGACTTCGCAATGCCGAGCGACGGACTGACCCGCAGGGTGATGCCGGCAAAGGGATCCTGCTCAGGTGCTACAGCCGACGCTTCTGGCACCTTGGTGTAATCGCTCGCCATGTCCTTGCCGCGATCGCGGCCAAGCGTGCGCACGAGGCGGTCGCGGTCGGCAAAGTCATCGCTGCCGTAATGCAATTCGACGCCATCACGATGGCGTGACAGCGCCACGTACGCACCATGCCGATCGAGCCCGGGGGTGGCGAGCACATGGACCTTGTCGACGGTCATGCCCTGCGCCTTGTGGATCGTCGCGGCATAGCCGTGGTCGACTTCGGCATAATCCTTGAGGTCGAACGCGACAGATCGGCCATCATCGAGCAGCACCGCCATGCGCAGCTGGTTGACCTGCTGCACCGTACCGAGCGAGCCGTTCTTCACGTCCAGGCTGCGCTCGTTCTTGAGGAACATGACTCGCTCGCCGGTGGCGAACTCGCGCCGGCCGCGCCCGACATCGAGCGTGATGTCTTCGCCGAGATTCCCTGCGTCGCGCAGCCGCTCACGCGCGGCTTCGTTGAGCGCGCGGACTTCGTCGTTGGTGTGCGTCAGGATGATCCGGCTCGCATCGGGATTGGCGCGGCGATCCTGGTCCCAGCGTTCGATCAGATCGCCGCGCGCAGCCTCGCGTGTTTCTGCAGCGTGGACATGCCCTGCAGTCTCATACGCGGCGATCGCCTCACCCGTCCTGCCAGTGGCGAGATGCCGCGTCGCATCGCGCTGCCAGTCTTCGCGCTGACGGCGCACTTCGGTGATCTCGATCCCGCCATGGCGCTCGGCGATCGAGCGGAACGCCGCGCCCGCTTCGATTGCCTGCAACTGCTCGGGATCACCGACCAGCACGACCTTGGCGCGGCGCCGCTCGGCTTCGGCGATTACCCGCTCCATCTGGCGCGTGCCGATCATCCCCGCTTCGTCGATCACGAGCACGGTCTTGTCTGTCAGCAGCTCGCGCTCCTGACCCCACTGATGTTCGAGACTGGCGATGGTGCGACTGGCGATCCCGGAGCCGCTCTCGAGGTTCTCGGCAGCGATGCCGGAGAGGGCAATACCGCGCACTTCGTAACCCGCGGCTTCCCACGCCTCCCGGGCCACGCCGAGCATCGCGCTCTTGCCGGTGCCGGCATAGCCGATGACGGTGGTGAGATCGCGGCTGCTGGTCACATGCTCGAACGCACTGCGCTGCTCGGACAAGAGCACCATGCCGCGGCCTTGGGCACGCGTCAGCGCCCGCTCG
>CAJCHR010000184.1 GCA_903970225.1 Actinobacteria bacterium 21-64-8
GATGACGATTTCGAAGGCGTAGAAGGCGCCGGTCAGCGGGGCGCCGAACGCCGCGCCGATCGCCGCGCCGGTACCCGCGCCGACCAGCGTGCGGAGGTCGCCGCGACGCAGGCTCAGCTTGCGCCCGATGATCGAGGCAAAGCCGCCGCCGATCTGCGCATAGGCGGCCTCCAGGCCGACCGACGCGCCGAATCCGTTGGAGACGAAGGTCTGTCCGGTCACGGTGAGCGTGTCGCGGAACGGCACCGCACCGCCGTGCAGCGCATTGGCCTCGACGACGTCGATCGGCGTGCGCCGCCGCCAGCGGTCGAGCGCGATATGCAGCAGCCCGAGCACCGCGCCACCGAATGGCAGGGCCATCAGCGGGCCCCAGCCCAGCGACGGCGCCGCGCTCAGCCGCATCGTGCCGGGAAGCTGGTAGAGGATGCGCTGCAGCCCGTGCGCGGCGGCCCCCAGCGCCACCGACAGCCCGCCGCCGATCGTGCCGACGACGACCGCGAGCAGGATGAACGTCGCCTCGCTCTGCCGCAACCGCGTCCGCAGCATCGCGCCCCGCCGCAGCATGTTCGTCACCAGCACCGCCACGCGTCACTCCCGTCGAGACGTGCTCTACCCACCTCCGTTCGTCCTGAGTAGCCATTGAGCGCAGTCGAAATGGCGTATCGAAGGATGGTGGCTTGGCGGAGCGGTCCTTCGATACGGGTCTTCGCCTTCGCTCAGCCCCTACTCAGGACGAACGGAGACAGGGACGACGAATTCTGGCTAGCGCGAAGCGGCGTCGCGCTTCGCCTCGGCCGCCACGACGCGCGCGCGCGCCTCGCATTCGATCTGGCGGAGTTCGCCCAGCGTCTGCTCGATCGCGACGCGCTGCTGCTCGAGTTCGTCGATCCGCGCGCGGACATGGTCCGACAGCGCGCGCATCTGCTCGAGATGCTGCGGATCGGCATCGTACAGATCGAGGAAGGTCTTGATGTCGCGCAGCGAGAAGCCGAGCCGTTTGCCGCGCAGGATCAGCTGCATCCGCCCGACCTCGCGCCGCGTGTAGATCCGCATCGTGCCGACGCGGCGCGGCTCGATCAGCCCCTTGTCCTCGTAGAAGCGCAGGGTGCGCGCCGAGATGCCGAGTTCGGTCGCGACCTGCTGGATGCCGGTCAGTTCGTCCCACTCGGCGTCGGAGGATGTCGTGTCGCCCCCCGGCTCAGCCATTGGCTTTGGCCGCTTCCTCGGCGACGAGTTCCTTCTTCGAGAGTTTGCCGATCAACGTCTTGGGCAGCGTGTCGCGGATCTCGATCGCGCGGGGCATCTCGATCTTGCTGAGCTTGTCGGTCAGAAAGGCACGTAGTTCGTCCGGCGTCACCGCCTGACCGGGCGCCAACGTCACGAATCCCTTGGGTGCCTGGCCGCGATATTCGTCCGGGACACCTATCACGACCGCCTCGGCCACTGCGGGATGCTCGTACAACGCTTCCTCGATCGTGCGGGGATAGACGTTGAACCCGCTGCAGATGATCAGATCCTTTTGGCGATCGACCAGGAACAAATAGTCGTCCTCGTCGAGATAGCCGATGTCGCCGGTGCGCAATGCCCCGTCGATGAAAACCTCCGCATCGGCGTCGGGGCGATGCCAATAGCCCTTCATCACCTGCGGCCCGCGCGCGCAGATCTCGCCGCGCGCGCCGGGCGGCATCAGCCTCGTCGGGTCGTCGAGATCGCGGATCTCGATGATCGTGCCGGGGAAGGCGGGGCCGGCGCTATTGTCCTTGGGAGGCCGGTCGAGCGGGTTGCAGGTGATGATCGGCGACGCCTCGGACAGGCCATAGCCTTCGACCACCGGCGTGCCCGACCGCTCCTCGAAGCGGTGGCGCGTCTCATAGGGCAGCGGCGCGCCGCCCGAGATCGAGCGCTTGACCGTCTTGAGCTTGGCGAAGTCGGCATCCGACAGATTGTTGAGCGCGCCGTAGATCGTCGGCACCGCGAGCAGCTGCGTGATCCCGGTGCGCTTCACCGCGGCGACGACCTGCTGGAGGTCGAAGCGCGGCAGCAGCACCATCTCGGCGCCGGTGTCGATCGAATAGTTGAGCACCGACGTCAGCGCGAAAACGTGGAACAGCGGCAGCACGCCGAGCGTGATCTCTGGTTCGTCGGGCCGCGCCAGATCGCCGACGAAGACCTTCATCTGTGCGCTGTTGGCGGTGAGGTTGGCGTGGGTCAGCATCGCCGCCTTGGGCTCGCCGGTGGTGCCGCCGGTATATTGCAGCACCGCGACGTCGCCGGGCGAGACCGTGACGGGGGTCGGTGTCGCCGGGCGGGAGACGAGCTTTGCGAAGCGGACGTGCAGGGCGTCGTGCGGGATAGTGGCGATGTCGCGGCGCTTGAACAGCCTGTAGAGGATCGATTTGAGCGGCGGCAGCGCGCCCGCGATCGGGCAGACGATCAGGTGGCGCACCCCGGTCTCGCGCGACACCTTGCCGACACGGCCGAGAATGTCGGGGATGTCGCAGGTGGCG
>CAJCHR010000185.1 GCA_903970225.1 Actinobacteria bacterium 21-64-8
AGTAGGGCACGTGCTGCCACCAGCCGATGATCACAAACGCCGGCAGAATGAAGATCATGGTGCCGACCGCGCCGGCTGCGCTGCCCAGCGTCTGGACGATGTTGTTCTCGACCATGTTCGAACCGCCGAGCTGGCGCAGCACCGCCATGGAGATCACCGCGGCGGGGATCGCGGTCGAGAAGGTCAGGCCGACGCGCAGGCCAAAGTAGATGTTGGCCGCGGTGAACACGAACGTGAGCAGTCCGCCGATCACGACCGCGCGAACCGAGAGCTCGCGCTGTGCTACTTCAGCCATTGCGTATTCGCCTTCCGATCGGCGAGGCGATGTTCGTCGGCGCCCCGCTTCGCTGTTTGGACATCCGGCGCAGCGGCCGGTAAACCCGCGACATGGCACAGACCGGAGGCGTGCGAAATCCGTTTCGCCGACCGGATCGAGCCGAGGGAGAGAAACGATGGCGCCTTACACTCAGCCTACCGCCCTGCCCGGCGCGCACGCGCTGCAGACGCTGATCGACAAGGACGCGATCCGAGATCTGGTGCTGTGCTATTCACGGGCAATCGACCGCCAGGACATCGAATTGCTGGCCGATCTCTATACCGAGGACGCCACCGATACCCACGGCGACAGCTTCGATGGCTCTGCGGAAGATTACTGCAAGTTCATCGCCGGCTCGCTTCCCTACATGCCTTACAGCGGCCATCACGTCTGCAACCACCTGATCAGCGTGGACGGCGATGAAGGAAACGGCGAAGTTTACGCGCTCGCCTATCATGTAATCCCCGACATGTCCGGCGTCGACGCCAATGCGAATGACGGGCGTCAGGAAGATTTCATGGCCGTGCGTTACATCGACAACTATCGCCGCTGTGCCGATGGCAGGTGGCGCTTCTCCAAACGCGTGGTGACGTATGACTTCCAGACACGCCGCCCGTTCACCGGCGGCGGCACGCTTGGTCAAGGCCGAAATGATCCGAGCTATACAGTGTGCGCCCAACCGCTTTTTCAGCGCGGCAAACGTACTTAGACGTATAACTTCGGCTCGATCGATAGATCACGCCAGAGCGCCCCTGGCGTACGAAGAAGAAAAGCCACCTGTTTCTCGCGCCGGTGCGGGCTTGACCCGAAATACGAGATGATGAATACAGTTGTAACAATCTGCATCGGCCGGGCATGCCGTTGCGGCTTTTTAGGAAATTTCGGCACGGTTTGATCATAGGGGGTCTTGCATGAAGACGTTTGTCGCGCTGCTGGTCTTAAGCTGCCTGTCGCTCAGCGCTGCAGCCGGGGCCAAGACGGTTACCGGCTCCTTTGGCGACCTTTCCTATACCGTATCGAACGACATCATCGGGCAAACTTCCACCGCAACGGTCGCAGGCGGCGGCGATCCGCTGTATCTGGCGCAAGGTTCCCAGTATCGCGGCGTCGTCGGTCTGCTGATCGATGAGGGCAGCAAAGGCCAGTTCGTCTGTTCGGGGAGCCTTTCCGAAGACCGCAAGTCTATCATCACGGCTGGCCACTGCGTCAGCGATGGCACATCGACGACGGCGCTGAAAGTCACCGCGTTCTTCTACGATGGCAACTCCGCCGATCCTGTTATCTACAATACGGGCGCGGCGGGCGTCACCACGGTCGGCGTCAGCAAGATCTTCGTTAATCCGCTCTACACCGGAGAGGTCGTCGATGATCACGACATCGCCGTTCTGCGACTCTCCAGCGCAGCACCATCGTATGCTCCCGGCTACAGTCTCTACACAGGCACCGATCTGACCGGGGTCGATTACAACGTAGCAGGCTACGGCGTGCGGTCCGACGGCGGAGGAGCGGTCGGGTCTGACCTCGGCACCGGGCGTTTGCGGCAGGGCGACAACCGCTATGACTTCCGCCTCGGCGATCCCGACTTCGAAGGATTCTTCGACGGCTTCTTCGGGACTGCGGAGACCACCAATTCGTACTTGTCCGACTTCGACGATGGACTTGCCGGCCAGGATGCATCGTGCGGTCTTGTCCAGGCGCTCGGAATCGACACCAGCAGCAAGTATTGCGATCTCGGTCGCGGCGCGACCGAAGTGAGCACTGGCGGCGGCGATTCAGGCGGCCCCGAGTTCGTCAACGGAGAACTGGCGTCGATCACGGGGTTCGGGCTTTCGTTCGGCCAGGAATTCCAGCCCGGCGACATCGACGATGTGCTCAACGACACCTTCGGCGAGTTCAACGGCTTCATACCCGTCGCAAGCAACCTCGATTTCATCCATTACGCGCTGGTCGCACCCGAACCGGGTGCATGGGCGATGATGGTGTTCGGCTTCGGCGTGGTCGGCGCAGCACTGCGGCGTCGCAGGCTTATCGGGGTCATCGCATAGAGCTTTCGCCGACGGCTTAGGCGGTACGCTTCTCTCCGCTCACCCAAGCCGCCACGCCCCAAATCGCCAGCCCGCCCAGCGCCAGACCGGCGCCGATCGGCCCGGTCGAGGTCCAGCCAAGTCCTGCCGCGATCGCGGTCCCGCCCACCCATGCGCCCAGCGCATTGGCGAAGTTGAAGGCGCTGTGGTTGAGCGCGGCGGCGAGCGCCTGGGCATCCGCAGCGACGTCCATCAGCCGCGTCTGCAGCGCGGGACCGATCGCCAGCGCGGCGAAACCGACGAAGAACATATTGACCGTCACCAGCACCGTACTGTGTGCGGTGATCGCAACCAGGCCGAGCGCCACCGCGTTGAGCACCAGCGTGATCCAGATCGCGCGCATGATCCCCTTGTCGGCAAGCCAACCGCCGAACAGGCTGCCCGCCACCATCCCCGCGCCGATCACCGAGAGGATCAGCGGCACGTGCGCCTCGCGCATGCCGGTCACCTCGGTCAGTAGCGGCGTGATATAGCTATAGACCGCAAACACGCCGCCGAAGCCGATCGCGGCGATGCCGAGCGTCAGCCAGACCTGGCCGCGCGCAAGTGCGCTGAGTTCGGTCAGTGGGCTTGCCTCCTCCGGTGCGGGCATCTGCCGCAGCGCGAGGCGGCACAGCAGCGCGGTCGTAAGACCGATCGCGGCGACAACGCCGAACGCGGCGCGCCAGCCTGCGACTTGTCCGATCCAGGTCGCGAACGGCACGCCCAGCACATTGGCGACGCTGAGCCCCAGCATCACCCGGGCCACTGCCTGCGCGCGCTTGTTCGGCGGCACCAGCGACGCGGCGACGATCGAGGCGATCCCGAAATACGCGCCATGCGGCAATCCGGCGAGAAAGCGCGCAGTGACGATGAGGCCGTAGCTGGACGCGGCCGCGCATAGCAGGTTGCCCAGCGCGAAGAAGCTCATCAGTCCCACCAGCATCGCACGCCGCCCGGTGCGCGCGAACACGGCCGCAAGCAGTGGCGCGCCGATGACCACGCCCAGCGCATAGGCACTGATCATGTGCCCGGCGATCGGGATCGAAACGTGCACATCGCGCGCCACATCGGGAAGCAGCCCCATCGACGCGAATTCGCCGGTGCCGAGCGCGAACCCACCAAGCCCGAGTGCGAACTCGGCGAACACGGGGCTTTGCGGACGGATATCGTGCGGTGTCTTGGAAGCGATCGACGTCGTGCTATGCAAAATTCATCTCCGGGGGCAATCGATCGTGCTCTCCCGGACGGGCGCTGTTACGCTCGGCCGGTGACATAGCGATGCGGGAATGATGCTGCAATCGCCGCGGCGAACGATACAGCAGGATGCATAGCCCTCCCCCGCTTGCCCTGCCCGCCGCCCCCGGTTAGCGTCACACCAAATCAGCACATAGCGGGAGTTATCATGGCACGGTCGGTCATCGTCACGGGCGGTTTCGGAATTCTGGGACACGCGGTGTCCGAGGCGTTCATCGCCGCGGGAGACAAAGTCGCGCGGATCGACTTCGCGCCTTCCGCATCTGTCACGCTGGCCGGCGCAGTCGACATCGGCGGGATCGACCTCGGCGATGCGACGGCAACGCAGGCCGCACTCGACCGGGTGATCGCGGCCAACGGCGGGATCGACGTGCTCGTCAACATCGCAGGCGGCTTCGCGTGGGAGACGCTGGAGGGTGGCAGCCTCGATACCTGGGCGAAGATGACCGCGATGAACCTGACTACCACCGCCACGATCACCAAGCTCGCGCTGCCTTCGCTGCAGGCATCTGCGGCTGGCCGCATCATCAGCATCGGTGCGGGCGCCGCAGCCAAGGCGGCGGCGGGGATGGGCGCTTATGCGGCGTCCAAATCGGGCGTCCACCGCCTGACCGAGGCGCTGGCCGACGAACTGAGCGGCAGCGCGGTGACGGTCAACGCGATCCTGCCCTCGATCATCGACACGCCGACCAATCGCAAGGACATGCCCGACGCCGACACCTCGACCTGGGTCCAGCCCGCCGCGATCGCTGACGTGATCCTGTTCCTCGCCTCACCCGCCGCCCGCGCGATCACCGGCGCGCTGATCCCGGTCTCGAAGGGGGGCTAAGAGCGCCCCTTCCACCGGCCGGCATGTCAGCCGAAGAGCGCGATAGACTGCATGCCCGTCAGCATCGGCTCACCGGCTGTGTTCCAGATCGCCATGGTCTGGCTGGAGCAGCCGTCCTGCGCATAGTCGCCCGCCGAGCGCAGCAACCACCAGTCATCGGTAGCGGGCGTCGGCGTTAGCAGGTTGACCTGCCATTGCATCGTGCTGACCGGTACGCCGGGCTTCAGCAACGGCATGACG
Organism: Actinobacteria bacterium 21-64-8; assembly: GCA_903970225.1. Lineage (GTDB taxonomy): Bacteria > Pseudomonadota > Alphaproteobacteria > Sphingomonadales > Sphingomonadaceae > Novosphingobium. The sequence goes on from CAJCHR010000185.1 coordinate 4,706, forward strand.
CCGGGCGGCAATGCGTCGGCCGTGAGCAGGAGTTCGACCATCGGATCGAGGCGTTCCCGCTCGCGAGTGCGAGCCCACCAGCACATCTCCGGCCGCTTTTCCGCGAAACGCGGCAGCGCGAAACGCACGTCGAAGTGATGCTGCAGGAACGCCGGCGCCTGGGGATTGGCGAAAGGCCGTGCGTCGTCTGCCCCGATCAGATCGGCAGGCGAGGTCCGGTCGTCGATCTGGAGCGTGCTTTCGATCGGCGCCATGAACACGAAGCTGGCGGCAAGCCCGATGCCCCCCTCACCCGCGATCTCGGCGCTGACCCAGGTGGCGTTGCGGCCGCGCCGAAGGACCCTGGCGCGAGCCTCGACGGGGCCAGAGAGCGGCGCGATCATGCTGATCTGCGCGGAGCGCAGCGGTGGGAGTCCGCCGCCGACACGCATTGCTGCGATTAGCGCGAGCGCGGAGGAGAAGCCGCCATAGGCGGTTCGGCCCTGGTGCCAATCGGGCGGAATCGAGAGTGCGAGACCGTCGGGGAGAGGCTCTGCTATC
>CAJCHR010000186.1 GCA_903970225.1 Actinobacteria bacterium 21-64-8
GCGCGCGCGATCGACATATTGTCGCGCAGGCCCTTGAGCGATTCCGCATAGACCGCGAGCGTGAAATGGTGGTCGCCGAGGACGAAGCGGTTGGACATGAGATCGTCCGCTGCATCGACGAGATCGAGCATCTGGCTGACGGCCCGATCCTCCGCATTCTCCATCTGCTTCTGGCGCAGCCGGAACCGCTCGGAGGCCGCAGCGCGACCGAGGAAGGTGAAGGATTGCGTCAGCACGAAGCTGAAATCGACCGCCAGCAAGGACTCGAACTGGCGCGGCGTGGTGAACGCCGGATACTCGCGGATGCCGAAGATGCCCCCGAAGGCGCTGCGATCGGCGTCTCGGACCTCGACCGTCTCGCCACCGAAGATCACCCGCTGACGGTACAGCGCGCTCCCCAGGTGGCCGCGAATGATGGGAACGCGACGATGCCGGCCCGTCATCACCATCTCCGCGACCTCCATCGTCTCGGAAAATTTGAGGCCATTGTGACCGTAGATCGACAGCCGGCGCGGCGAGCAGCGATCCATCAGCCGCTCGAAATCGCGCGCCTTGTCCTCCAGTGCCTCCAGCAGGTCGACATCGATCGCGTCGGCTTCCGTGTTGGCCCTCGTCTTGTTCTTGAAGAGCTGGACGAGCTTGTCCGCGCCGTGGATCGACGGGCGCAGCACCAGCGTCACGAAGAAGCGGTTGATGAACATCCGCTCCTTGTTCATTCGCGCGAAGTAGGCGGCATCGAGGTCGCGGGCGAAGCGCGAGCGGAAGTTGCCGCCCGGATATTGCTCGACTCTCGAGCGAACGAGATGCGTCCAGATCGACAGGCGATCGTCGTGCAGGTTGCGAAGCATCACATTGAGCTTCGCGTGCCAGTCGTTCAGGTCGCGCACGTCGGCCGTCTCGAAAGCACGGCCCTGCAGCTCGAACGTCAGCATGATCGCGCCGGAATCGAGCGCCACCACCTCGTCGGTGACGTGGCGCGCATACGGCAGGAACTTGGTCGGCAGCACTTCTTTCAGCGCGATTTTCATCGGCACCTGATCGGAAAGGCGGTTTGCCTTAGCCATTGCGGCCGAACCCCTTGCGCTTGATGCCCTTGAGGGGGAGCGGGGTGTAGCTCGACCCGCCCCAGAACACGCGGTTGCGGTTGGCCGCCTTGGTGCGGCCCCACAGAAAGATCAGCCGAAAGGCGTTGACGTCGTGGCGCACGATGAGGCGCGACAGGCCGAACATCACCGCGGCGACGACGGCGCCGTAAACGGGATTGGACGTTCCGATCAGCGTGATGACCGAGGCGAGCAGCACGACCACTGCCGCCTCGATCGGCACGCCGGCGAACAGCGCAGGCCGCGTCACCGCCAGGAACAGCGGATTGCGTGCCATCAACTCCCGGTCCTCTTCCACGCCTATCTACTCCACTCGATACAGGCCGAGGCGGACCGCCCAGGGCGGCCCGCCCCCGGCAACCTCAGCCGGCGATCTGGTCCACGATCCACGGCGCCGAAAAGATGATCGCGATACCGATGACGACAGTGACGAGCGCGCCGGTGTTGACGCGACCCGTCAGCCACCCGAGCCCGGCTGCGATGAGCGCGATGATCGCGATCGTGCGCAGCAAGCCGTTGCTCAGCAGGCCCAGCACCTTCGTGCCGAACCCTTCGAGGTTGCTCTGCGCGAACGCCGGCTCGGCCGAGAGCAGCGATGCGAGCGCCACCAGGCCAAACAGCGACAGGACACGCCCCACCTTGCGCTGGCGCGGTGTCATGGCCGTGACCCGGGCGGTGACATGCGAGCGAAGGGCAAACGCCGGCGCGCCGAGCGATACGAGGTTCATCGGTCTTCTCCTCCTGCGCGAGCTCGCGCGTATGCTGCCGTCGCGAACACGTCCCACGATGGCGGCGGTGGGATCGGGGCGGTCTGTCGCGGCCCCGCTTCGGACGTGTTTTCTGCCACCAGCTCGGCAAGCTGCGTTGCCGCGCTCGCCGGCTTGCCGGCGTCGGTCGGCGTCAGCGCCGCGATCCTGACCGCTACGGGCCGGATGCCGTCGGAGAAGCCGGCATTGCCGACCACACGGCCGACATAGCCGTTCGCAAAGCCACGCGACTGCGACCCGGTGTTGTACATGGACAAGGCGATGCGCAGCGCCCGTTGGGGATGAAGCCCGGCGCTGACCTTGTGATAGTTGCCCGCGATCACCGCCCCGGCTGCGGCGATATTCGTGCAGGGATCGAACACATTGTCCCACGTCAGCCCGAGGGCCTTCATGTTCCGCGAGTTGATCTGGCCCAGGCCGAGGTCGACCGAATAGCCCCGCGCCACGTAGCTGCGGCCGATCTCGACGGCTTGCGCGACGCTTGTCGGCTGCGCCACCTTTCGGTCGAGGCCGTTGACGTTGATCGCCAGTTCGAAGCCCTGGCTTTCGGTCTGGACGACCGCCGCGATCGTCACAGGTGCTACATTCGGCGCGCATTGCGCGGCGAGACCCATGACGACTGCGGCGGGGAGCGTCATCACCGCACCGGGATCGAAGAGCCGGGAGGTGCCGCGGATCTCGTCCACGCGCCATCCGGAGCATAAAGCCTTCCGGACATGAACAAGCGATTTCGCATGTTTTCACTCCTGCGTGAAAACAGTCTAAGTCGCCTTTGCCTCGATTCCTAGCCGGAAAATGACCAAAGTTTCATAATGAACCTTTCGGTCTATCGCGTCAGAATGCCTTCTCGTCTTGCATGTCGGCGCAGGGGTGAACGTGGATCACGTCATCATAGCCGTAGCCCAGGACGATGTGACGAAGTGCCGAGGAAGCCTTTTTATACAGGCGGATGCGCTTCTTATCGTAAAGACCGACGTGATAGAGCGCGGTGCCCCGCCAGCTTACGCGGACATTGATATACCATTGGCCCGAGTCACGCTGACACACGTGCACGTCGGTCAGTGCACCGCCGGGCGGTCGCATCGTCGTCAGCTCGCGCTCGAGTATCAGCTCCAATTCCATTCGATTTCCCAAAAGTGATTCTATGCCTTTTCGCTGGTGCTTTGCGGCAGCCCCCGGTAGCAAGTATGCCTCTCCAACGAGGGGTGTCTTAGATGGCCGGACGTCAGACCGCCACGATCGAGGAACAGGCCGACCGCATCGTTCGCCAGCTCGGCGGAAAATGGCATGGCAAATCAGCGATGTGTCGCTGCCCGGGGCACGCCGACAGCACGGCGAGCCTGTCGATCCGCGTCGGCGACCGTGCCGTCCTGTTCCATTGCTTTGCCGGCTGTACCGCCGATGCGATCATGGCAGCGCTACGATCGGGCAAGATCCTAGCCCCCACCGACCACGACCCAGGCCATCGCCAGGAAAGCAAGTCCGACCTCAACAAGGTTGCCCTCGCCGTCTGGCGCCATGCCGAGCCTTTCGCGGGGACGCTTGCCGACCGCTATCTGCGGTCGCGCGCGATCGTACCCACCGGCGTCGCCGGTAGGTTCGACCCGCGCTGCCAATGCGGCGTGGGCGCGGCCAAGGCGCTCGCCCCCGCGCTGATCGTGCCGATCGAGGAAGATGCGGGCGTCGTTGCGATCCATCGCACTTTCCTGTCCCCCGACGGGCGCAGCAAAGCCGACATGCCCGAACCGAAGCGGATGCTCGGCAATCCCGGTTGCGGTGCGGTGCGCTGGGGCGGCATCCCCGTCGACGGCATCCTGCGGCTCGCCGAGGGCGTCGAGGACGCCGCAAGCGTGATGAACATGCTCGGCGACGGCCAGTTCGT
>CAJCHR010000187.1 GCA_903970225.1 Actinobacteria bacterium 21-64-8
GCAGTTCCTCGGCCTCGCGCACCAGCAATCGCTGCGGCTCACCCTTCGCCTTCAGCGCATAGAGCGCGAAGGTCACGTCACCGTACTCGTCGTTGACGAACGGCCCCGCGACGCCCTGAGGCAGCTTCAGCGCCTCGTCACCAAGCTTCTTGCGCGCCTGATAGAACTCCTCGGGCACTTCGGCAGGCGGGGTCGGGTCCTTGAGCGTGACCGTAGTGAAGGCGAGGCCCGGACGCGTGAACGTCTCGGCGCGGTCATACCACTTGAGCTCCTGCATCCGCTTCTCGAGAGGCTCGGCGACCTGATCCTGCATCTCCTTGGCGGTCGCGCCGGGCCAGACGGTGTAGAACGTCATCGACTTTATCGTGAACGTCGGGTCTTCGGCGCGGCCCATGCTGAGGAACGCATAAAGCCCAGCCACGGTGATCGCGAGGATCAGGAACAGCGTGACCGAACGCTCACGCACCGCGAGCGCGGAGAGGTTGAAACCGCTCATCGCGATGCCGCCTGATCGGCGATGCGGACCTGCTCGCCTTGATGGAGCAGATGCGCGCCGAGCGCGACGAAGCGCTCACCCGGACGAAGACCTGCCGTGACTGTGGCTGTTTCCTCGCCGAGGCCGGATAACCGGACCGGACGCCACGCAACCTGAAGCGGCGAGCCGCCAACGATCCACACACCCGGCCCGTGGCCGTTGTCGAACAGTGCCGAGAGCGGCACGTCCATCGCAGCTGCGGCCTTTGCGTCGGCCAAGCGGATCGTCACCGTGGCACCGAGCGGCGCGTTGGCGGCGACGCCTTCGAGAACGTACCGCGCGTCGAACGTGCGCGTTTGCGGATCCGCCGCATTCGAGAGCTGGCGCAGGCGTGCAGAGCCCAGCGAAGCAGAATTGAATACGGAGGCCGAGGCGGCCGAGCCGATCGCGGGGCGGATCGTCTCGGGCAGGCTGATCGTCGCCTCGCGCGGGCCGGAATGCGCAAGCCTTATGACGGTCTGCCCGGCAGTGATGACTTGCCCCGGTTCGGCGAGCGTCTCGACGACGACGCCATCGGCGTCGGCCAGAAGCACTGAGTAGCCCGCCTCGTTGCGCGCAACGCCTGCCTGCGCCTGCGTGGCTGCAAGTTGTGCGCGTGCGGCGTCGGCGGCGGCCTTTGCCTGATCGTAAGCCGAAGCGGAAACCGCCCCCGCCGAAACGAGATCGCGATATCGCTTTTCATCGGCCGCGGTCTGCAATGCCTTGGCCCGCGCGGCTGCGACGTTGCCCGCCTGCGCGAGGGTCGCAAGGGCCAGATCGGTGCGGTCGATCCGCATCAGCGGCTGTCCGCGCCGGACGATCTGGCCGGTGTCGACCAGCCGCGCGATAATCTTGCCCGGCACCCGAAAGCCCAGGTCGCTCTGAACCCGCGCCGATACGACGCCGGTGAATTCCCGCTGCGAGTGCTCGGACGTACCGGCGGTGGCTACGCGCACCAGTTGCGCGCCGACGCGCGGGTCCGCTGGCGCTTGCGAACATGCGGAGAGTGTCAGCGCAAGCAGGCCGGAGAGCAGGGCAGGACGGGTCTGATTGAGGCGTAACATGAAGAGCTCCCCGCATTTTGGGCAGCGCTCATCTGTCGCCTTGTGACTATTATGTCAATAGGTCACTCGTAACCTCAACCCATCATGGAGCAAGGCTCCGTAGTACCAGGCTCGCGACTTCGTTGGCGCCCTCGGGAACGGATGCGAGGTTGTACTGAAGCATCGCCGGATTGAGGAACGGCTGGAACACGAGCATGATCGACGCCACGACCTCGTCGATCGGTGTCTTTCGTTCGAACTCAGCCGATGCGCGGCCTTCGAGAATGATCCCTTTCAGGATCGCCGCGATCTCCTCGAGATAGCCCATCGCTGACGGCCACTTCTCCGCGCAGGAATAGGAGGCGATTTCGTAAATCTTCTGATCGTTGAACGCCATCTCGCTGGTCGCGATAGCGATCGTATTGAGAAGACGACGTAATTTCTCGGTAGCTGTCCGGCTCTCGGCAAGAGCTTCGCGGACCGTCGCGGTGATCGCACCGAGGCAGCGGCTGCAGATCGCCTCGCCGATCGCCTGCTTGGATGGGAAGAACTTGTAGATGTACGCCTTGGAAAAGCCGATCGCCTTGGCCAGATCGGCCACGGTGGTCTTGCCATAGCCATAGCGGCTGAAGTGCTCATCGGCGGCATCGACGATCTGGTCGCGGATGTCGTGCTCGGCGGGGCCGCGTTGTCCGGCTGCTGTGCTGGCTTGAAGATCGCTCATCGAGACGACATAGCGCTGCCAGCGAACATTGACAACGAGTGACCAATACATATAAGAGTCACTGAATTCAGGCATATCGAGGTTCTCATGCGCGTTCGTTCGTTGGCGGCGGCTCTCCTGGCTTCCAGCCTGCTTGCCGGATGTGCGGTGGGTCCCGAGTATCACCGGCCGCTCGTCGCGGCGCCCGCTGCTTTCATGGGAGGCGCAGCCATCGCGCGCCGAGCCGCGGCGGGACCGGCCACGGCCGGCGATACTGCATGGTGGGGATCGTTCGGCGATCCGATCCTGGCTGGATTGGTGGTGAAAGCGCTCGATCAAAACCTAGATGTCGCACAGACGATCGCTCGCGTGACACAGGCCCGCGCGGGCCTGCATGAAGCCACAGCGGCGCTGCTGCCCTCGGGCACGGTCTCCGGATCGGCCGCCGCAGTGAAGCTCTCCAAGGATACGCTCCAGGGCCGGCAGCTTACCGCGTTCGGCATTGGCCGTGATACCGAGGCATACGAGGCCGATCTGGGCGCCAGTTGGGAGATCGACCTGTTCGGCGGCCTGCGCCGCGACCGCGAGGCGGCTTACGACGAATACCAGGCGTCGCGCGCCGGTGTCGCTGCGGCACGGCTGACGGTCGCCGCTCAAGTGGCGGACACCTACATCACGATCCGCGGTCTGCAGGAGCGGATTGCGGTCGCGAACCAGCAGGTGGTTACGCAGCAGCGCCTCGTTGACACGATCGCCTTGCAATACCGAAAGGGTATCGCCGCCGAGCTGCAACTGCGGCAGGCCGATGGCGTGCTCGCGCAAGTGAAAGGCACGGTGCCCGTGCTCCAGATCGCGCTCGACGGTGCGCTCAATTCCCTCGCTGTGTTGATGGGCGAGCAGCCCGGCACATATCGCGCGCTGTTGTCCCGGCCCGCTGCGATTCCCACCGCGCCCGCGATCGTCGATATCGGCAGTCCCGCCGACTTGCTTCAGCGCCGACCGGATCTGATCGTCGCCGAGCGCAAGCTCGCTGCGTCCAACGCCCGGATCGGATCCGCGATTTCGGAATATTATCCAAAGTTCTCGCTGAGCGGCCTGATCGGGACCGCTGCGACCGGCCCTGCCAGCCTGCTCACCGGCGGCGCGACTCAGGCGCAAGGCGTGTTCGGACTGCGCTGGCGCCTGTTCGACTTCGGCCGGGTCGATGCCGAGATCAAGAATGCGCGCGGAGCAAATGCGGAGGCGCTCGCAGCATACCGGCTCGCGGTGCTGCGGGCGTCGGAGGATGTCGAGAACGCCTTCTCCGCGCTGGTGAACCGCGAAGACCAGCAGCACACGCTGGCGGCCGGAGAGACGTCGCTCGCCCGCGCGCAGCAATCGTCGATGGCGGCTTACAAGGGCGGCGTGGTCAGTCTGATCGAAGTTCTGGATGCCGACACCCGCTTGCTCGAGACGCGCGATGCGCTCGCGCAGGCCCGCACAGAAACGGCGCGCGCCGCGGTGGCCTCGTTCCGTTCGCTTGGGGGCGGATGGAAACCTGAATTGGGCTATGAGGACAAAGTCGTCGCGCGCTGACTGTCTCTTTTAAGTTTTCTCACGTAATTTGTGTAAGTCTTAAACAATTGAGATTTCTAATTATTATCTTCGAAGCCCAGTGTATGAGGCTTTTGAGTTGACACTCTGCGGTCTCGCAGAACATCCAAGGCTTTAGAGACGGCATGGCCGCGATCGGTGAGAGGGTGGGACAATGATCGGCGAGCTCAGCCTCAGCTTGCGCACGCTCTTGACCAAGGGAGGCGCCGATTTCGCGGAGCTCTCCTCCGCGCAGATCGCATTCGACCGGCCTGATGATGGTTATGCCCCGAGCCAGGCGAGGGTCAGTCTTTATCTTTACGACGTGCGCGAGAACCTGGAACTGCACACCAGCGAGCCCAACGTGCGCTTCGTCAATGGCCGCGCATCGCGCAACAAGGCACCGTTGCGGGTCCAGTGCACCTGTCTGGTGACGGCATGGCCGGGGGCTGCGACAGGCGCAAACGGTGAGCAAGTACATCGGCGAGACCGAGAAGAACCTCGATCGCCTGTTCAACCAGGCGCGCAGCGCCGACGCCGTGCTGTTCTTCGACGAGGCCGACGCGCTGTTCGGCAAGCGCACCGAGGTCAAGGATGCGCACGATCGCTACGCCAATCTCGAGGTGGGCTATCTGCTTCAGAAGATCGAGGAGTTCGATGGCCTCGCGATGTTCGCCGCCAACATGCGCGGCAATATGCACGAAGCCTTTACCCGTCGCCTCCGCGCGATCGTGGAGTTCCCGTTTCCCGACGAAGCACAGCGCGCGCTGATCTGGCGCGCGGCGATCCCGCGCCTCTGGCCGATGACGTGGACGTCGCCGTGCTGGCGCGCAACGTGCGGCTGGCGGGCGGCAACATCCGCAACATCGCGCTGGCTGCGGCCTTCCTGGCGGCTACCGAACACGGCCCCATCCATCAGCCTCACCTGCTGACCGCCGCACAGGCCGAATACCAGAAACTCGGCCGCATGTGGAACCATGGCGAACTGGCGGCGCGCGAGGCTTGAGATTTGCCGCGCGCACCGGCAGAGGGGCGCTCCCTTCTCCAAGGAGATGGGCCTTCGCCAAGGAGACGGAAAAGTGCCGCGCGGATCGATCGGTCTCGATTTCGGGACGACCAACAGCGTGGTCGCGCTGGGGCGCGATGGTGCCTCCGAACTGCTCGAGTTCGATGGCCCGGATGGCAGGGCGCAGATCTTCCGTTCGGCCCTGTGCTTCTGGCATGATGAGGCGGTCCGCGGCGGCCTTGCCACCGAAGCCGGTCCCTGGGCGATCGCCGAGTATCTCGAATATCCGACTGACAGCCGCTTCCTCCAGTCGTTCAAGACGGTCGCGGCGAGCCGGAGCTTCGACCAGGCGACAATCTTTGGAAAGCGCTTCCGGTTCGAGGATCTGGGCCGCCTGTTCCTCGATCGGATGGCGGGCCGCGCCGGCGGGCGCCTCGATGATCGGCCGCCCCGTCTGGTCGTCGGCCGGCCAGTCGAATACGCCGGCAGCCGTCCGGACGAGGCCTTGGCGCGCGAGCGCTACGATGCGATGTTCGCCGACTTCGGCGCCGAGATCCATTACGTCTTCGAGCCGCTCGGCGCCGCCTATAGCTATGCCGCGCGTCTCGAGGAACCGGCCACGATCCTCGTCGCGGACTTCGGCGGCGGAACGAGCGACTTTTCGGTCGTGCGCGTGGGTGCGCCCGGAGAGCGGCCGCGCTGCGTGCCGCTCGGTCATGCCGGCGTCGGCATCGCGGGCGACAAGCTCGATTACCGGCTGCTCGACCAACTCGTACTGCCGCTTCTGGGTAAGGGCAGCGCCTATCGCTCGTTCGACAAGCTGCTCGAAGTTCCCCGCAGCTGGTTCCACGATTTTGCCGACTGGTCGCGCCTGGCGCTGATGCGCAATCCCCGGACGCTCAAGGAACTCGAACAGCTACAGCGGGCTGCAGTGGACGCCGAGGCGATCGGGCGAATGATCGCGGTGATCGAGGGCGAGCTCGGCTATCCGCTTTACGAGGCGATCGGGCGGACCAAGCGTGCGTTATCGTCCGCCGATACTGCGCAGTTTCAGTTCGAGGGCGCGGGATTGCGGATCGAGGCGGAGGTCAGCCGCGCCGCGTTCGAGACGTGGATCGCCGATGACGTCGCCCAGATGGAAGCGGCGGTCGACCGTGCGCTCGATGCGTCGGGGGTCGACACCGTCGCGATCGACCGCGTTTTCCTGACTGGAGGCACATCGCTGGTACCCCGCATCCGCCGAATTTTCACCGAGCGCTTCGGTGAGGACCGCATCGAAAGCGGCGGCGAACTCACCTCGATCGCGCACGGTCTGGCGCTCATCGGACTGGACGACAACGTCGCAGCCTGGGCAGCGTAAGCGCCGGCAATCCTGCCGTCGCGGATGCGGATGACGAACACATGGGTCTGGCGGTACTCCTCGCCGTCATATCCGGCGTGAGCAGCTCGTCCGGTAGTTCGCCCGCTGTGACTGCATCGAAATAGGCGCGGGCGATGCGGTGGCTCTGGCTCGGGTCGAACGACCCGCTCACGCGGCGATCGCTTCCTCACCGTTCAGCGTCACGCGATGCATGACGCGGCCCCTGTCGATCGGGTACTGCTGAGCGGCACGATGTCGCCCTCGCCGCTTAGTACCTGAACGACGATGTCCACGTGTACGGCTTCTAGGTGCGGTCAACGACGACCCGTTCTCATGGGTGCCCGGCTATACGATCGCTGGGCTTCATGCCGGCGTGCGTTTGCCGGGCGGCCAATGGGACGTATCCGCATGGGTGCGCAACCTGACGAACAAGAACTACTACAACACCAAGTCCGTGGGCGCGACGTACTTCATCGTGCTCGCCGCCCTGGGAGAACCACGGCTCTTCGGGATCAAACCGTGCGAACGAAGATCCGAAGATAGACGCTGCATTCAGAGCCGAGTGCTACGGCGCGAGGCTCGGGTTCTTGGGATAGGCGATCGGCGGACCCTCTGGGTCGAGCCGCAGCCAGGTATCGGCCGCAAGCACCGATCGCTGAATATGCGAGCGCTGGTCGAGATCGACATCGACCCATGGCCTTGGCCCATCCGCCTGCATCACACCGCGCAGGAACAACGTGGTGTCGGGCCTCGCTTTCGCCTGAACATCGGCCGGCACGCCAGCTTCCGGCGGCAAGCCGACAAGGCGGCGGATCGCGGCGTTGACGAAGAAGCGGAAGCCCACCAGCGCCGCGACCGGATTGCCGGGCAAGCCAAAATACGGCCGACCGTCAGGCAGGATCGCGAACAGGATCGGCTTGCCGGGACGCATCCTGACGCCGTGGAAGACGATCGATGCGCCGCGCTTCGAAAGTTGCTCCGCCACCAGATCATAGGGACCTGCGGAAACGCCGCCCGTCGATATGACGATATCGCCTGATCCAGACTGTCCCACGGCATCGAACATCGCATCCAGAGCCTCGCCGCGATCCGCCGCCCAGCCCAGAAAGTGCGCCGACAGGCCGAGTTGTCGGCAGCAGGCATCGATCATCGGGCCATTGCTGTCGATGATCGTCGCCGGGTTCTGAAGGCCTCCCGGGTCGGGGACGATTTCATCGCCAGTCGAGATCAAGCCGATCCGCGGCTGGCGGCGCACGCGCACGTGCCCCACGCCGTAGGAGATCAACGCTCCGATCATATCGGGCGTCACCAGCCGGCCAGCCGGCACGATTTCCTCCCCCGCCATCGCATCCTCACCCAACGCGCGGACATTGCGATGGGCCGAGACCGGCCGCTCGATTTGCAACCAGCGGCGACCGTCACGATCGAGCAACCGCGCCTCTTCGAGGATGATCACCGCATCCGCGCCAGCAGGAACGGGCGCGCCGGTCGCTATGGACACGGCGCTGCCCTTTGCCAGCGGCTCGGGCCATTGCCCGGCCGCATGAGGCGCACCGAGCGGCAAAGCGACCGACGCATCGATCGTGTCGGCGCTAGCAAGCGCAAAACCGTCCATCGCGGAGGCGTCAAATCGCGGCACGTCGAGTTCCGCATGCGTCGGCGATGCGGTCAGCCGGCCAAGTGCGGCGGCCACGGGAAGGTCTTCGTCGCCCAGCGGACGAAGGCTCGCTTCGATCGCCGCCAAGGCCTGGGTAACGCTTGGACGAAGGCGCTTATGCACGATCGGGCGCAAGCGACTGTAAATCCCCGGGTCTGTTCACATTGGCGATGGGAGTATCCAAATGGATCGGGGTCGCGCCGACAGCGCTCGCCCAGCACCGCATGGAACGATCGCTTCCGGAAAGATGCAGGTCCAGCCTGTCGGCCAGCATCGTGGGCCACACGCCCACGACCGGCAGCGCTTTCAGAAAGGCCGGAGCCTTGGCAGCGCAAAGCTGCCGCAATGCGTCAGCGGGCAGGAACGGCGTATCACACGGCGCGCTCAGGACCGCATCGAAGCCCTGGGCACGGGCGAAGTGAAGCGCGGCGTTGAGCCCGCCCAGCGGTCCGAGATCGGGGCCCGGCCGATCCATAAGCCCGCCTTCGCGCCCGCAAATGATCATTCGTTCTGTCCAGGCGGCAAGCGCTTCCGCGGTCCAATCGATCAGCGTTCGCCCTCGCAGCATCGCGACCGCCTTGTCCGAGCCGAAGCGGCGCGACTGCCCGCCGGCGAGCACCGCGCCCAGAATGCGTGTCACGGGCGCGGTGCAAGCAGGGCATCGCCGCGCACCAGGACGCGAAGCGGCAAGCCGGCCTGCGCAGCGCGGTCGACCGCAAGCGTGGTCGGCGCGGAGATCGTCGCCAGCATCGGGCAACCCGCCAACAGCGCTTTCTCGACCAATTCGTAAGAGCACCGGGATGAGAGCAGCGCGAACCCTTCGTCCCAGCCAGCGCCAGCACGCAGCATCGCGCCGATCAGTTTGTCGAAGGCATTGTGCCGGCCAATGTCCTCGCGCACGAGCAGGGGCACGCCCTCGTAGGAGCACGCCGCAGCGGCGTGGACCGCGCCGCTTGCTTGGTTGATCGGCTGGAAGGTCGGTAGCGCGGCGAGCGCGGCGAAGCAGGCGACGTCATCCGCGCGCGATCGTGCGACGTTTCGGGGCAGGGCCCGCATCGCCTGCTCGAGGTTCTCGATCCCACAAAGGCCGCAGCTGGCGTCGGTCGCGCGGTGCCGCACACGATCCAGGATCCGCGATGCAACTTCGATCGCCAGCGACACGCGAAGCAGGATGCCGTTCTCGCCGCGCTGGTATTGGACATCGACGATGTGGTCGGCTCGGTCGATCAGCCGCTCCGACAACGAGAAGCCGTAGGCCAGATCGATCAGGTCGGCAGGGGTCGCCATCAGGACCGCGTAGCCGATACCCTGATACTCGATCGCGACCGGCACTTCCTCGGCAACGTCGCGCGCTATCGGAGTGTGCTCGCCCGACCGAGCGGTGCGCACGAATGCGCGCTGCTCCACGCCGGTGCGTTCCATAGCCATGTCGGCGGGCGCCGCTGCGCTCAAGCGCTGATCCTGACGGGCACGGTCTTGGCGGCGGGCACGTGGCTTTCCTCGGCGTGATGTTCGACAGGCATAAGCACATTGGCCTCGGGATAGTAGGCGCCAAGGCAGCCTTCGGGAATGCTGTAAGCCATTACGATCAGCCCTTCGCGGCGGCGCTTGATGCCGTCCTGCGCATCGCTTTCAAGCGCGACGATCTGACCCTCGCGAAGGCCATCGCGTGCGATGTCGTTGGCGTTCATGAAAAGAACGTCGCGCGTGCCTTTCACGCCGCGGAACCGGTCATGATAGCCATAGATCGTGGTGTTGAACTGGTCGTTCGAGCGCAGCGTCATCAGCCGGTAGCGGCCCTCGGCATCCTCGAACCCGGCCGCGTGCAAGCCCGTCGGCGTCAGGAACTCGGCCTTGCCGCTCTTGGTCAGCCAGATGCGTTCGGACGCCTTGTTGCCCTTCCAGAACCCGCCTGGCTCGAACAGGCGCGCGTTGAAATCCTTGAACGGCTCGGGATAGGTCCGCTCGATCGCGTCGCGGATCAGCGCATAATCGGCCACCCACGCGTCCCAGTCGAGCTTCGGATTGGGCGGCAGGATCTGCTTGGCGATCCCCGCGACGATCGCGGGTTCGGAGA
>CAJCHR010000188.1 GCA_903970225.1 Actinobacteria bacterium 21-64-8
CGCTGGGTGTCGCCGCGCACCGGATGCTCGACCTTGATGACGTCCGCGCCCCAGTCGGCGAGCACCGCGCCGGTGCAGGGCACGAAGATGAACTGGGCGATTTCGAGCACGCGGACGCCCTGCATCACCTTGGTCATCGCCTAGCTCTCCCGTTGTGTTCTATCCCGCCTCTTGGCGGTTGCAGATGCAATCCGCCGTCCCGGTTCAGGCCCGGGACGACGGTTCGAATTCCGCAAAAGCCATGACGGATATCATGGCCCAACTCAACAGGTGTCTATCAGGCGCCGCCTGTCAGGCAATCGCGCCCTTGGCCTTGAGCTCCTCGATCCGGTCCCACTCGATACCCATTTCCATGAGCACGATCTCGGTATGCTCCGAAGCCTGCGGCGCGCGCGTGGTGGTCATCGCCTCGCCGTTCCACTGGACCGGGTTGCGAACCAGCTTGATCGGCGCGCCGCCGTCGGACGCCTCGACCTCGATGATCGTATCGTTGGCGATCGCCTGCTCGTCGTTGGCGAGTTCGAGAAGGGTGAGGATCGGCGCCCACTGGCCCTTCAGGGTCTTCAGGTGCTCGCGCCAGTACGCGAACGGCTTCTTGGCGAATTCCTCGACCAGGATGTCGCTGGCCGCCTTGGAGTTCTGCATCAGCGGCAGCACTTCCGAAAAGCGCGGGTCGTCGGCAAGTTCCGGACGGCCGATGTGCGCGAAAGTGTCCTTGATCAGGCCGGTGGGGCTGACCATGCACAAGTTGATCGTGCGCCCGTCGCTGGTCCAGAAGTTGCCCATGAACGGGTTGGTGCCCGCGCCGCCCGAACTCGGCATCGCATTCTTGCTCTGCACGCCGGTTTCGAGAACTTGCGCGATGCTGGCGCCCGACGCCCATGCGGCGGTGCTCATCAGCGAGACGTCGACCTCGGTCGCGTTGCCGGTCTTCTCGCGGTGGAACAATGCGGCCGAGATGGCGCCGGCGATGAACATGCCGCCGATCGAGTCGCCGAACGCTGGCATGCCCTGCGACAGCGGGCCGGGCAGTTCGGCCGGCGACATGGCATCGGCGATGCCGCTGCGTGACCAGAACGCGGTGCCGTCGAAGCCGCCTTTCTCGCGCTCGGGCCCCTTGTTGCCCCAGGCGCTGCCGCGCACGTAGATGATGTTGGGGTTCGCGGCGCGGATGTGCTCGACGTCGAACTTGTTCTTCTGGCGGACCTGCGGGAGGAAATTGGTCAGGAACACGTCGCACTGCTTGGCCAGTTCGTAGAGCAGTTCCTGGCCTTCCTCGGTGGCGGTATCGATGCCGACGCTGCGCTTTCCGCGGTTCGGATGCTCGATCAGCGTGTGGCGCAGCGGGTCGAGCTTGACGCCGCCCATGTTCAGAAAGCCGCGCTGGGTGTCGCCGCGGATCGGATGCTCGATCTTGATCACGTCCGCGCCCCAGTCGGCGAGGATGGCGCCGGCGGCCGGCGTGAACGTGAACTGCGCGACTTCGAGGACGCGAACGCCCTCCATTACTTTCGTGACCATGGCCAACCTGTCCCTGCGATTCGGCGCGTGCCGTTGCCCGCGCGCATTACTGGGTGGTGGTGCGCGGAAAGCCGCACGCGATCAAGCGCATGGGCCATCGCCTCAACGATATGGCGGAACGACGGGAAATGGCGCACAACTCAGCTTGTTTACTACTGTGCACTGCACAATGAGGTTTTCAGCCGGTTTGAGGCCATTGCGAAAACGTTGTTCGCTGTTGCAGCAATTGCAATTGACCTTTCGGAACGGAACTCCTAACTAAGGTTAGCAATTGAGAAACACCCCTCCCCACGGATCGAAGCAGGAGAATTCCTATGATCAAGTTCGCAGTTCTGGCTCTCGCCATCGCCACTGTCCCCGTCGCCGCGTTCGCCGCTGACGATTCGGCCACTGTCCGTTCGGAAGCCGCTGCTCCCGTCGCGGTCAGCGCCGGCAAGATGCTTTACACCGGCAACGGCTACCGCCTTGCTTCGGTGTACCGCGTCGCCAACGACGGCAGCCCGCAGGTTATCCTCGACGGCAAGCTGGTGACCATCCCCGCTTCGTCGCTCTCGGACGTTGCCGGCAAGCTCACCACTTCGCTGACGAAGAAGGACATCGCGAAGGCCAACTGAGCCTTTCGATCTTTCTGAGAATTGGGAAAGGGCGGCGCGAAAGCGTCGCCCTTTTCGTTTGCGCAAGGTGCTGGTGGGACTGGTGCCGCGCCGACTTCGACAGGCTCAGCCTCGCGCGGCGTTGGCGGCAATGCGGTCCAGGTAGCCTTCCAGCTGTTCCAGCTCTTCAGGCGAAAAGTCCCTCAGGAAGCGCGATTCGACTCGCTCCGAGAATTCTTCGAGCTTGCCGAGCAACGGTTCGGCCGCCTCGCTGATGTAGATCGCGCGTGCGCGGCGATCGTCGTTGCGTTCGCGGCGCTGGAGCAGGCCGTCCGCGCAAAGACGGTCGATCAGGCGCCCTGCCGAGGCTTCGGACATTTCGAGCGTCTCGGCGATCAGGCGCTGCGTCGCGCCGGGCCGGCGCGACACCACCGCGATCATCGCCCACTGCGAGCGTGTGACGTTGAGCGCGGCAACCTCGCGGTCGAAATTGTTGCGAAGCGCGCGTGCGAGCACGGACAAGCGCAAGCCGATCGTCCGTTTCGGCTCACGGATCTCGTCGACGAGGGTGTCCTGCGGCGCTGTGCTCATCAAGCTAACCTAGCTCAGCTATGGCTGAAGGCAAGCGCCCACCGAACCGGGAGAACCCGGATCACTTCGTTTCGCCGTCGAGGCGCTCGATGATCATCGCCGGGGCCATGCCGCCCGCCGCGCACATCGTGATCAGACCGTAGCGACCACCCGTCCGCTCCAGTTCGTCGAGTGCGGTGCCGATCAGGATCGCGCCCGTGGCGCCGATCGGATGGCCGAGCGCGATCGAGCCGCCGTTCGGATTGACCTTGGCACGGTCCAGCCCGAGATCGCGGATGAACTTCTCGACCACCACCGCGAAGGCCTCGTTGATCTCGAACACATCGATGTCGTCGATGGTCAGGCCAGCCTTGGCAAGCACCTTGCGGGCCGCCGGAACCGGGGCGTTGAGCATCAGCGTCGGATCGTCGCCGACATTGGCGGTGGCGACGATGCGCGCACGCGGCTTGAGGCCGTGCTTGTCGGCATAGTCCTTCGAGGCGAGCAGCAGCGCCGCCGCACCGTCGACCACGCCCGACGAGATGCCGACATGGTGCATCGGCTTGAACTCGAGATCGGGGTACTTCTTGTTGATCAGCTGCGCATAAGTCGGGCCGCCCGGCTCGGTCGGCATGTCATAGAACATCGCGAACGCGGGCTTGAGCGCTGCCAGGCCTTCCTTGGTCGTCTCCGGGCGCGGGTATTCCTCGTGATCGAGGATCACGTTGCCATCGTCGTCCTTGACCGTGATCGTCGACTTGGAAAAACGGCCCTCGGCGAGCGCAACGCCGGCACGGCGCTGGCTCTCGACACCAAGCTCCTCGAGCTCTTCGCGGGTGATGCCCTCGATCGCGGCGATCGCGTCGGCGGCGATGCCCTGGTTGGTCTGCGGGTGCTTGGCCTGGAGCCGCGGGTTCCCCGCGCCCATGCCGCCGCCGCCCATGCCGGCTTCGCGCATCTTGCCGCCATAGTAGTTGACGTAGGAGAGCTGCTCGGAGCCGCCGGTGATGACCAGGTCTTCCATGCCGGCCATGATCTGCGCGGCGCCAAGGCTGGTCGCGGTCAGGCCGCTGCCACAGTAGCGGTTGAGGTTCACGCCGCTCGCGCGCA
>CAJCHR010000189.1 GCA_903970225.1 Actinobacteria bacterium 21-64-8
GGCAGGTCAAGGCGATGGCAGATGCGCTGGAGAGCGCCGGGGGCCCGATCCTGGCGTATTGCCGTTCGGGGACACGATCGACCCTGCTGTGGGCGCTGGCGACGGCCAGTCTCGGCGGAAAGCCCGATACCTTGGCGGCTCAGGCGGCCGAGGCAGGATACGACATCGGATCGGTGCGGCCGCTGGTCGACATGCTTGCCGCGCGTAAAGGCTGAACGCCGCCGAATCGCAGCCAGCCAAAACGAAAAAGGGGGGCCGAAGCGGCTGGCTTCGGCCCCCTTTCAAGTCGCTGTTCGCAGGAGGAACAACGGGATGGCGGAACGGGAGGAGAGGAAAAACCCGCCCCGCCAAAGTCTGATGTTCTGTTAGTAGTTGTAAGCGCGCTCGCCGTGCTCGGTGATGTCGAGCCCTTCGAGCTCCGATTCCTCGCTCGGGCGAAGACCGAAGATCTTGTCGATCACGAAGTACAGGATCGCCGAACCGATGCCCGACCACAGCAGCGTGATCAGCACACCTTCCAGCTGAGTGATCAGCTGCGAGCTCATCACGTAAGTGCCGGCCTTGGCGGGGAACGACGAGTAATCGACGGTGCCCTGGCCGCCAAGCGACGGAGCATCGAGAATGCCCGTGGACAGCGCGCCGAAGATACCACCGATGCAGTGAACGCCGAACACGTCGAGCGCGTCGTCGTACTTGAGCCAGTTCTTCACATTCGTGACGAAGAAGAAGCAGATCGGCGAGACGAGCAGACCGAGCACGATCGAACCGATCGGTCCCGCAAAGCCCGAAGCAGGCGTGACCGCAACGAGGCCGGCGACGGCACCGGAGGCGGCACCCAGCATCGATGGCTTGCCGTGGACGAACTGGTCGCAAAGCGCCCAGCTGACCGCCGCAGCCGCAGTGGCGACGAAGGTGTTGATGAACGCGGTGGCCGCAAGGCCGGTCGCTTCGAGGTTCGAACCAGCGTTGAAGCCGAACCAGCCCACCCACAGCAGCGAGGCGCCGATCATGGTCATCGTCAGCGAGTGCGGCGGCATCGGCTCTTTGCCGTAACCGATACGCTTGCCCAGGAAGAGACAGCCGACGAGGCCCGCGATACCGGCGTTGATGTGAACGACCGTACCACCGGCGAAATCGAGTGCGCCCTTGTTGAACAGGAACCCACCATCCGGCGTCGCCGTGTTGGCCGTCGTGTAGTAGAAGTCGGGGCCGGCCCAGTACCAGACCATGTGCGCGACGGGGAAGTAGACGATCGTCAGCCACAGCACCACGAACAGCATCAGCGGCCAGAACTTGATGCGGTCCGCGAGCGAACCGACGATCAGCGCGGGCGTGATGATCGCGAACGTCATCTGGAAGACGACATACGCGTATTCGGGAATGTAGACGTTGTTGGAGAATGTCGCCGCGACCGTGGTCGCATCGACACCCTTGAGGAACGCCTTGGCCGTAAAGCTGCCGACGAATGGCGCGCTCCAACCGCTACCCGCGGTGAAGGCTTCGGAGTAACCCCAGAAGATCCAGACCAGCGAACCGATCGAGATGATCATGAATACCTGCATCAGCACGCTGAGCATGTTCTTGGTCCGCACGAGGCCACCGTAGAACAGCGCCAGCGCGGGAACGCTCATCATCAGCACCAGCGCGGTGGAGATGAGCATCCAGGTGGTGTCGCCCTTGTTGACCATTCCGGCCATCTGCGACGCATTGGGGGTGGGGATAAGCGTGCTGGCTGCCGTGGCGGCGCTGGTGGCGGCCGTCGCGGCTTCCGACGCAGCGGCTGTCGCCGTCTGCGCCATGGCGGCAGTGGCGGCGAAGAGCGATGCTCCGAGCGCGCCGACGCCGCAAAGTACTTTGCGGATCATGGTGGTTTCCCTCCTGTCGGACACGCGGCTCAAAGCGCGGTGTCGCCGGACTCGCCGGTGCGGATGCGAACTGCGGAAGCAAGATCGAGAACGAAGATCTTGCCGTCACCGATGGCTTCGGTGCTCGCGGTCTGCTGGATGGTTTCGACGATCTGCGGCGCGAGATCATCGCTCGCCGCCACTTCGATCTTCACCTTGGGGAGCATATTCGTCGAATACTCAGCCCCGCGATAAATCTCGGTCTGTCCCTTTTGCCTGCCGAAGCCTTTGACTTCGGAGACGGTCATACCGGCCACGCCGATCGCGCCCAAGGCCTCACGGACCTCGTCGAGCTTGAACGGCTTGATGATGGCGATGATGAATTTCATGCCTATCCCCTGCTTGCGCCGGCTTGGCGCCGACAGGAGAGTCATAAGCAAGGGGCGTGCCAGATGCGCAGCGGACGCCGATGAGGCAGCTTTAAAGCAAAAAGATTACCGAACAGCGAACAAACGCGCTCGAATCGTAAGCAGTGCTCAAAATTAGGGCAGCACGAATGTCGCGCAGACCGGCAAATGATCGGACGCCACAGCGGACAACGCACTGTGGTGCACTTTGGTTTCCGCCAGTTGCCACTCGTTGCTGGCGATGATCCGATCGAGGCTGGCGAGGGGCCGGCGTGACGGAAAGCTGCGGCCCGGGCACAGCACCGACCAGCGCGCATCGAACTCGCGGAAACAGCCGCCACTTCGCGCCCACTCGTTGGTGTCGCCCATGATGACCGTCGGCACCTCTGTGCAGCCCGCGATGTGCGCGAGCACGCCCTTGACCTGGTGACGGCGGCGCAGCCCCGAAAGATCGAGGTGCATGCCCACTACCCGGATCCGCCGGCCTTCGACGCTCAGGTCGGCGCG
>CAJCHR010000190.1 GCA_903970225.1 Actinobacteria bacterium 21-64-8
CCGTCGCACTGATCGCTGGCGGCCATACGTTCGGCAAGACTCACGGCGCCGCCGATCCCTCGCAGTACGTCGGGCCGGAGCCTGAAGGTGCGGGGATCGAGCAGCTCGGTCTCGGCTGGGCGAACAGCTTCGGCAGCGGCAACGCGGCCGATACCATCACCAGCGGCCTCGAGGTCACCTGGACCGAGACCCCGACTCAGTGGGGCAACGGCTTCTTCGATAACCTGTTCGGCCACGAGTGGGAGCTATCGAAGAGCCCGGCGGGCGCGCACCAGTGGGTCGCCAAGGATTCGGCCGAGACGATCCCCGATGCGCACATCCCGGGCAAGAAGCACCGCCCGACGATGCTGACCACCGATCTCGCGCTGATCGCCGATCCGGCGTACGAGGCGATCTCGCGCCGGTTCCACGAGAATCCGGACCAGTTCGCGGCCGCTTTTGCGGAGGCTTGGTACAAGCTCACGCACCGCGACATGGGTGCGCATCGCCGTCTGCTCGGGCCCGAAGTGCCGGCCGAGCCGAGGATCTGGCAGGACCCCCTGCCCGTGGTCGACCATCCGCTGATCGACGAGGCGGACATCGCGGTGCTGAAGGCGCAGATCCTGAGCAGCGGGCTTTCCATCTCGCGGCTGGTTACGACTGCGTGGGCTTCGGCATCGACGTTCCGCGGGTCGGACCTGCGCGGCGGTGCTGACGGCGCACGCATCCGGCTCGCGCCGCAGAAGGATTGGGCGGTCAACGAGCCCATGGAACTGGCGAGGGCGCTGAAGACGCTGGAAGGCATCCAAGCCTCGTTCAACGCCTCGGGGCCGAAGAAGGTCTCGCTGGCCGATCTGATCGTCCTGGGCGGTGCTGCGGCGGTCGAAGCAGCGGCAAGGCAGGGCGGACAGGACGTGACCGTACCGTTCACCCCAGGCCGCGTCGATGCAAGCGCCGAGCAGACCGATGCGGACTCGTTCGAGCCGCTCGAACCCAAGACCGATGGGTTCCGCAACTTCGCGGGTGAACCCTCGTCGATATCGGCCGAGGAACTGCTGCTCGACCGCGCACAGCTGCTGACTCTGAGCGCGCCGGAGCTGACCGTGCTGGTGGCGGGATTGCGCGTACTCGGCGCCAATGTCGGCGGATCGAAGCTCGGTGTGTTCACCGATCGTCCCGAGACGCTGTCGAACGACTTCCTTGTGAACCTGCTCGCCTCGAGCACGGCGCTGAAGTGGGAGGCCGCGTCCGATCGGCCCGGCGTGTTCGTGGGCAAGGACCGTGCGACCGGCACAGAGACGTGGGCCGGCACGCGCGTGGACCTGATCTTCGGCTCGAACTCGCAGCTGCGCGCGCTGGCCGAAGCTTATGCGAGCGACGATGCAGCCGGGGCGTTTGTCAGCGCGTTCGTCAAGGCTTGGGCAAAGGTCATGGACCTCGGCCGGAGCTGAAGGGCGCGGTACCCTGTGTTCAGCCGGTAAAGTGGATTACTGCCTTTCGGATGGGCGGCGCGATGGAACACCCCTTCACTCGCGCCGCTTTACCGTATCAGGAACAAGAATAAGCCGGGTTTGTTCTGCCTCAAACCAACGATGAGGGAGGACAGATCATGCGTTCCATACTGCTCTGGGCAATCGGTATTCCGCTTCCGATCATCCTGCTGTTGGCGCTTTGCACGCACCATTTCTGAGGTTGCCCTGCGTCGAAGATCGGCTTTCCGCACCAACTGCGGTTAGAGGCACAACCACGTTCGGCATCAGGGGGTGGAGTGCGGATTATTCCGTCCTCCACCGACCCATCAGACCAGCGCACCGTGGCAATGCTTGTACTTTTTGCCCGACCCGCACGGGCACGGCGCGTTGCGGCTGAGATTCTGATCCACGTAGGGATCGGGCGCGAGGCGCGGCGCGGCGCCCAGCGCATAGTCCGGGACAGCGCCTGCCGTCGCCAGTTCGGGCGTCGAGGGATTGAACTGGGACAGGAAGTTCGGAAGTTCCGGCAAAACCTCCGAGTCCGCTGACGGAAAGCGCAATTCGCTGTTGCACAGGATGCGCGTCACATCCTCGCGGATCCCGTCGAGCATGAGTTCGAACAGGCTGAACGCCTCGTGCTTGTATTCGTTGATCGGGGTTTTCTGCGCGTAAGCCCGCAGGAACACGACCTGACGCAGCGCGTCGAGCGTCGCGAGATGTTCCTTCCAGTAATGGTCGAGGCGATCCAGCAGGATGCTTTTCTCGACCGATTGCCAGATCTCGGCATCGTCCTCTCCCCGCCGCGCAGCCATCTGCGCGTCGACCATTTCGGCAATGCGCTGCTCGACGCGCTCGGGGTCGATGCCATTCTCGTCGATCCACTGATCGACCGGCGGGTCGATCGCGAGAATATCGCGCGCGCGCTCCATCAGCCCCTCGATGTCCCAG
This sequence comes from Actinobacteria bacterium 21-64-8, assembly GCA_903970225.1. Lineage (GTDB taxonomy): Bacteria > Pseudomonadota > Alphaproteobacteria > Sphingomonadales > Sphingomonadaceae > Novosphingobium. The sequence goes on from CAJCHR010000190.1 coordinate 2,400, forward strand.
TTCTCCGGATACGTCCCTTGCGGGCAGGCATCGGCGACGATCGCATTGACCGTGTCATGGCGCATGTCGAGCACGACCTCGTCCACCGTCGCTGAGTCCATGATGTCGGAGCGTTGCTCGTAGATCACCTTGCGCTGGTCGTTCATCACGTCGTCGTATTCGACGACCTGTTTGCGGATATCGTAGTTGCGCGCCTCGACCTTCTTCTGCGCGGTCTCGATCGCCTTGGAGAGCCACTTCGAACCGATCGCTTCACCGTCAGCGAGGTTGTTGTTCATCATCCGCGAGAACAGGGTGTCGGGTCCGAAGATGCGCAGCAGATCGTCTTCGAGGCAGAGGTAGAACTTCGACAGACCCGGATCGCCCTGGCGTCCCGAACGGCCGCGCAACTGGTTGTCGATCCGGCGCGATTCGTGCCGCTCGGTCCCGATCACGCACAGCCCGCCAGCGGCGAGTACGGCCGCCTTCTCGGCGGCGACTTCGTCCTTGATCCGCTGCAATCCGGCGTCGCGCTCAGGCCCTTCCGGAATATCGCGAAGCTCGTCATCGCTGCGGAACTCGACGTTTCCGCCCAGCTGGATGTCTGTGCCGCGCCCGGCCATGTTGGTGGCGATGGTCACAGCGCCGAGCCGTCCGGCCTGAGCCACGATGTGCGCCTCCATCTCGTGGAAGCGCGCGTTGAGAACGTTGTGCTTCACACCCTCGTCGTTGAGGAACTTGGACAGCAGCTCGGACTTCTCGATCGATACCGTGCCGACGAGCACCGGCTGGCCGGTGTCGTACCGCTCGCGGATCAGCTTCGCGATCGCGCCGAACTTGTCGAGCGTGTTCTTGTAGAACTCGTCCTCCTCGTCGACCCGCTTGACCGGGACGTTGGTCGGGATCGAGACGACGTTCATCTTGTAGATGTCGTAGAACTCGGGCGCCTCGGTGGCGGCGGTGCCGGTCATGCCCGCGAGTTTGGGGTACATGCGGAAGTAATTCTGGAAGGTGATCGAGGCCATCGTCTGGTTCTCGGGCTCGATCTGCACGCCCTCCTTGGCCTCGACCGCCTGGTGCAGCCCGTTCGACCAGCGCCGTCCGTCCATCATGCGGCCGGTGAACTCGTCGATGATGACGATCTTGCCGTCCTTGACGATGTAATCGATGTCGCGGCGGAACATCGTGTTCGCCTTGAGCGCCTGGTCGAGGTGGTGGACGACCTGCGTGTTCTCGACGTCATAGAGGTTCGATCCGACCAGCAGACCGTCCGCCTCGAGGATGCGCTCGACCTTCTCGGCACCGTCCTCGGTCAGTGTCACGTTCTTCTGCTTTTCGTCGGACTCGTAATCCTCCGGCGCGAGGCGTTTCACCACCGCGTCGACGGTTATGTAGAGCTCGGACTTGTCGTCGGTCGGCCCCGAGATGATCAGCGGCGTGCGCGCTTCGTCGATCAGGATCGAATCGACCTCGTCGATAAGCGCGAAATTGAACGGCCGGTGGACCATCTGCGAGCGATCATGCTTCATGTTGTCGCGCAGGTAATCGAAGCCGAGTTCGTTGTTGGTCGCGTACGTGATGTCGGACCCATAAGCCTCGCGGCGTTCGTCCTCCTGAAGGTTGGGCACGATCACGCCCACGGTCAGGCCGAGGAAGCGATAGACCTGCCCCATCCACTCGGCGTCGCGGCGGGCGAGGTAATCGTTGACGGTGACGACGTGGACGCCCTTGCCCTCCAGCGCGTTGAGATAGACCGCCAGGGGGGCCACCAGCGTCTTGCCCTCGCCGGTGCGCATTTCGGCGATTTCGCCGCGATGAAGGACAATGCCGCCGATCATCTGCACATCGAAATGGCGCATCCCCAGCACCCGGCGCGACGCTTCGCGCACCGTGGCGAAGGCTTCGGGCAGGAGATCGTCCAACGTCGCCCCGGCGGACAGCGCGGCGCGGAACTTGGCGGTTTGCGCCGCCAACTCGTCCTCGCTCAGCGCTTGTAACTGCGGTTCAAACCCCGCGATCTGCTTGACAATCTTGTCCAATGACTTGACGTAAC